>NZ_CATKPC010000017.1:0-82946 GCF_949769265.1 Cellulomonas endometrii
TGGCGGTCGGCGTCGCGGGCGGCGTGCTGCTGGCCGCCGGGGTCGTCCTGGTCGCGGCGTTCCCCGTGCTGGAGGACTGGGTGCCGTACCCCCTCGTCGCCCCGCTGGTGCTGGGGGCGGGCGCGGGGGTGCTCGAGCGGGCGCCCCCGCGTCCCCCCGGCCCGCCGCCGCGACCCCGTACCGGGGGACCGCCCGGCTGGCCGGGGCGCTGTACCTGCTGACGTTCGTCGCCTCGATCGCCGCGCTCCCGCTCCTCGGCCCGGTGCTCGACGACCCGGCGTACGTGCTCGGCGCCGGGGCGGACGGCGCCGTCACCGCCGGCGCGCTGCTCGACCTGGTCAACGCGCTCGCGTGCGTCGGCACGGCGGTCGTCCTGTTCCCCGTCGTCAGGCGCTGGGGCGAGCACCTCGCCCTCGGGTTCGTCGCGTCCCGGCTGGTCGAGGCGGCGGTGATCGCGATCGGCGTCGTGAGCCTGCTCGCCGTCGTCACCCTGCGGCAGGAGGTGGCGCCCGGCACGGACGACGCCGCACGGATCGCGGTCGCGCAGGGCCTGGTCGCGGTGCGCGACTGGACCTTCCTGCTCGGCCCCGGGGTGATGGCCGCCGTCAACGCGCTGCTGCTGGCGCCGCTGATGCTGCGCTCTGGCCTGGTGCCCCGGGCCATCCCGGTGGCCGGGCTGGTCGGGGCGCCGCTGCTGCTGGTGTCGGACCTCGCGACGGCGTTCGGGGTGAACGAGCAGCTGTCGGCGCTGTCGGCTGTGGCCGTCGCGCCGGTGTTCGTGTGGGAGCTGTCGCTGGGCCTCTGGCTGCTGGTGAAGGGCTTCCGGCCGGTCGCGGCCCTCGCCGGTCAGGACGTCGCCGCCGGTCCAGGCCGTACCCTGGGGTCCTGAGGGTCGGACGAGCTCCCCGGGGGGCCTGAGCACGAGGAGCGGCAGTGGCTGACGCGCGCCGGCGCCCGTCCGTGAAGGACGTGGCGAGGGAAGCCGGCGTGTCGTTCCAGACCGTGTCGCGCGTGATCAACGACGGCGGTCGCGTCTCGACCGCCACCCGCGACCGGGTGCTCGCCGTGATCGCGGAGCTGGGGTACCGGCGGAACGACGCGGCGCGGGCCCTGGTGACCAGCCGGTCCCGTGCGATCGGGGTCATCGCGGACGCCTCACCGCGCTACGGGCCCGTGAGCACGCTCGCGGCGGTCGAGTCCGCCGCCCGGGACGCCGGCTACACGGCGCTCGTCACCACCACCAGCTACCCGGCCCCGCACGAGGTCGCCGACACGTTCCGGGCGTTCGTCGAGCGGGGGGTCGAGGGCGTCGTCGTCATCGCGCCCCGCGTGTCGCTCTCCCACGTCACGCAGGAGGTGACGGCAGGGCTGCCGGTCGTCCTGCTGTCCCCGGGGGAGACCAGCCAGGAGGGCGTCACCGTCTTCTACGAGGACCAGCAGCTCGGCGCCCAGCTGGCCACGCGCCACCTGGTGGAGCTCGGTCACCGGGAGGTCGCGCACCTCGCGGGGAACCAGGAGTGGCTGGACGGCCAGGTGCGGCTGCGGGGCTGGCAGGCGGAGCTGCGTGCGCACGGGCTGCCCGCGCCGGCGGTGCAGTACGGGGACTGGACGGGCGAGGGCGCCTACCGGATCGGCCGCCGGATGGTCGCCGCCGGGCTGCCCACCTCGATCTTCATCGCGTCCGACCTCATGGCGCTGGGGTTCCTCCGCGCGCTGTACGAGGCCGGGGTCCGGGTGCCCGAGGACATCTCCGTGGTCGGCTTCGACGACAACGAGTTCGCCGCGCAGACCTTCCCGCCGCTCACCACCGTCCGCCAGTCGTTCTCGACCGTCGGCTCGCGGTGCATGGAGATCCTGCTCGGCCTCATCGAGGGCCGCGAGGTCGACACCTCTCCCGCTGCTCCCACGCTGGTCGTGCGCGCGTCGGCGGCCGCTCCGTCGCCGCGCTGAACCTCCCCGGTCCCGCCGCCGTGCCGCCGCGCGTCACCGCAAGCGGGATCGCACCGCACCGCGCCCTCTGAGACCCCGCATCCCCTGAGGCTGCGCGTGCTCGACGAGCGCGCGTCCTCTCCCGCGGCTCAGGGCCGCGCCCCGCCCGGCAGATCAGTCCCGGTGACCGTGACCAAAACGTGACAGGCGAACGTTCGCCTAAGTCCTTGACCGCGCAGAGGGCGAACGTTCACACTCGACGTGTCGGGCGGTCCACCGTGGGGCCGGCGCCGGCGATCGGGGACCAGGCCGAGGGGGGCGTTCCCGACCAGCACCACCACCGCACACCGATCGAAGGAGATTGATGATGTTGCGCAGGCTGCGTTGGGTGGCACCCCTGGCCGTCGCCGCTGTCGCTCTGACAGCGTGCTCGTCGGGGACGGGCGAGGCCGCCGAGGAGAACACCGAGGTCTCGACCCAGGCGGACGAGGCCCTGGCCGACCTCGCGGGCCAGGTGCTCGCGAAGGGCCCGCACGGCGAGGAGCCCGCCCCGGCGTCGGAGGCGGAGCTCACGCCGGACGAGGTGGCGCAGGTGCGCGAGATGGGGGCGACCGCCGCCATCGTCATGCACTACGGCGGCAACGACTGGGCCAACGCCCAGATCGCCGGGCTGCGGGAGCGGTTCGAGGAGCTCGGCATCGAGGTCGTGGCCGTCACCGACGCCGACTTCGACCCCGGTCAGCAGGTCTCCGACCTCGAGACGGTCATGGCCCGGGACCCGGACATCATCGTGTCGATCCCCACCGACCCCGTGGCGACCTCGGCGGCCTACCAGGCCGCCGCGGACGCCGGCGTGAAGCTCGTGTTCATGGACAACGTCCCGGACGGGCTCGAGCCGGGGACGGACTACGTGTCCGTGGTGTCGGCCGACAACTACGGCAACGGCGTCGTGTCGGCGCACCTCATGGCCAAGGCCCTCAACGGCGCCGGGAAGATCGGCCTGATCTCCCACGAGGCCGACTTCTTCGTGACGCAGCAGCGGTACGAGGGCTTCAAGACCACCATCGAGGACGAGTACCCCGACATCGAGATCGTGGACGAGCGCGGGATCGCCGGCCCCGACTTCGCCGGGGACGCCCAGGCCGTCGCGGACGCGTGGCTGACCCAGTACCCCGACCTCGACGGGATCTGGGCGGTGTGGGACGTGCCCGCCGAGGGAGTCATGGCCGCCGCCCGCGCCGCCGGGCGCACCGACCTCAAGATCGCGACCGAGGACCTCGGGACGAACGTCGCGATCGCCCTCGCCCGCGGCGAGATGGTCGTCGGGCTCGGCGCCCAGGTCCCGTTCGACCAGGGGACGACCGAGGCCGACCTGGCCGCCGGGGCGCTGCTCGGGAAGACGGCGCCGCCGTACGTCGCTCTCTCGGCCCTCCCGGTGACGCACGACAACGTCCTGGAGGGGTGGGAGCAGGTCTACCACTCCGACCCGCCGTCCGAGGTGACCGAGTCCTACGCGGACTGACGCCCACCGACCCGCACGAACCCGCACAAGGAGGTGCCCGCATGCCCGCCGACTCCCCGCTCGCGATCCGGATGCACGGGATCCGCAAGGCGTTCGACGGCGTGACCGTGCTGGACGACGTCGACTTCGAGGTGCTCCCCGGCGAGGTCCACGCCCTCGCCGGGGGCAACGGCGCCGGGAAGTCGACGCTGATGAAGATCCTGCAGGGCGTCTACCAGCGCGACGCCGGCGTCGTCGAGGTGTTCGGCGCTCCGCTGGAGGCCAAGAGCATCCAGGCCGCCCGTGCTGCCGGCGTGGGGATGGTGTTCCAGGAGTTCTCGCTCATCAGCACGCTGACGGTCGCGCAGAACATCTTCCTGGACGGGGAGCCCACCCGCGCCGGGCTCATCGACGACGCGGCCATGCGCGCCCGCGCGGCCGAGCTGCTGCACCGCATCGGCGTCGCCATCGACCCCGCGACCGAGGTCGGCGCGCTGTCGACAGCGCAGTGGCAGCTCACGGAGATCGCGAAGGCGCTCGGTCAGCACGCGCGAGTCCTGATCATGGACGAGCCCACCGCGTCGCTCGCGAAGCACGAGGTCGGCGCGCTGTTCGAGCTGGTGGGCCGCCTCAAGGACCAGGGCATCGCGATCGTCTACATCTCGCACCGGATGGACGAGGTCTACCGGATCGCGGACCGGATCACGATCCTGCGCAACGGCAGGAACCTCGTGACCGCGGCGCTCGACGACATCTCGCCCCGGGAGATCGTCGCCGGCATCGCGGGCCGGGAGCTCGCGGACGCCGGCGGACCCGCCCGTGGCGAACCGGGGCCCGTCGTCCTCGACGTCCGGGACGTGCACGCCGCCGGCGTGGACGGCGCCACGTTCCAGGTCCGTGCGGGCGAGGTGGTGGGCATCGCGGGTCTCATGGGCTCGGGACGCACCGAGCTCGCGCGGGCCCTGTTCGGGATGAGCCGGATCACCCGGGGGGCGGTGCACAGGAACGGCGAGCGGTTGCGCCTCGGCTCGGCCGCCGACGCGATCGAGGCGGGTATCGCGCTCATCCCCGAGGACCGGCGGCTCCAGGGCCTGGTGCTCGACCACTCGGTCCGGGACAACCTCACGCTGCCGCTGCTGGACGGGCTGCGCCGCGGTGGCCTCATCGCCCGGGACAAGGTGCGCGAGCTGTCCGACCGGCTGATCGCGCGGCTCTCCATCGCCGTGGCCCGGCCGGACGCACCTGCCCGGCTCCTGTCCGGCGGCAACCAGCAGAAGATCGTCATCGCCAAGTGGCTGGGGACCGACCCCGAGGTCCTGGTGATGGACGAACCGACCGCCGGCGTCGACGTCGGCACGAAGACCGAGATCGTCCGCATCGTGCGCGAGCTCGCGCAGACCGGAAAGGGGATCATCGTGATCTCGTCGGAGTACCCCGAGCTGATCGCCATGTGCGACCGGTTCCTGATCATGCGTGACGGCCGCGTCGTCGACAGCATCGACGCCGACCGCGTCACGTCCGAGGTCGAGCTGGAGCTCGCGGTGCAGGGGCTCGCGGCATGAGCACCACGACCCCCACCCGCCCCGCCGACCGGACGGCGACGCCCTGGTGGCAGTCCGCGGCCGCCCGCGTCGACTGGCGCCGCGACATCATCTACGTCGGGTTCGTCGTCGTCTTCCTCGTGTTCGCGGTCCTGCTCGGGGACCAGGGCTTCCTCAGCTCGACGAACCTGCTGAACATCCTCCGGCAGTCGGCGATCATCACGATCATCGCCGTCGGGATGACCTACGTGATCGCCTGCGCGGAGATCGACCTGTCCGTGGGCTCGATCGCCGGCCTGACGTCCATCACGGCCGCCATGGCGATCGCCGCCTGGGGCCTGGTGCCCGGGATCGTCGCGGGCCTCCTCGTGGGGGTCGTGGTCGGGGCGGTCAACGGCTCGCTCGTGGCGTTCCTGCGCATCCCGTCGTTCCTCGTGACCCTGGCGATGCTCGGGATCGCCGCCGGCGTCGCCCAGTGGGTGACGGCGTCCGCCCCGCAGCCCATCCTCGACCGCACGTTCAACACGGTCTTCGGCAGCGGGAACGTCGGCCGGCTCCCCGGTCTGGTGATCTGGAGCGCCGTCGTCGTCGCCGTCGGTGCCGTCGTGCTCAAGAAGGCGAAGTTCGGCCGGCAGGTCCTGGCGACCGGGGCGAACCGCACCGCCGCGGAGTACTCGGGCATCAGCACCCGGGCCATCACCTTCCGCGTGATGATGATCTCCGCGATGGCGGCGTCCCTCGCCGGCCTGCTCTACGCCGGACGGCTGCAGTCCGGGCGCTTCCAGTGGGGCGCCGGGGACGAGCTCTCGGCGATCGCCGCCGTCATCCTCGGCGGGACCGCGCTGGCCGGCGGCCGCGGGTCCGTGATCGGCACCCTCTTCGGCGCCCTGCTCATGGGCCTCATCAACAACGGCCTGATCCTCGCCGGGCTCGACTCGAGCCAGCAGCAGGTCATCAGGGGCGTGATCATCGTCCTCGCGGTGGCACTCGCCCGGAACAAGTAGCACCACCACCTCACCCAGGAAGGAAGGGACAGTCGTGCCCCACCACTCCGGCACCCACCGCCCCGTGACGATCCAGAACGGCTCCATGGCCATCGACGGCGAGGAGGTCAGCCTCTACGGCGGCGCCGTGCACTACTGGCGCCTGGAGCGCGACCGCTGGGAGCCGATCCTCGACTCCGTCAGGCGCATGGGCTTCACCATGATCTCCATCTACATCCCGTGGGAGGCCCACGAGATCGAGAAGGGGCGCTTCGACTTCGGCGAGATCGACCCCTCGAACGACATCGACGCGTTTCTCACGCTCTGCGAGCAGAAGGGGTTCAGGATCGTCGTCCGCCCGGGGCCGCAGATCAACTCCGAGCTGACGTGGTTCGGGTACCCGCAGCGGATCCTCGCCGACGAGCGGCTGCACGCGGTGAGCGCCAAGGGCTCGAAGGTGATCCTCACGCAGGTCCCCAAGCCGATCCCCGCGCTCAACTACGCCTCGGAGGCGTTCTACGAGGAGACAGCGCTCTGGTACGACGCGATCTGCGCGATCCTCGCGAAGCACGCGTATCCGCACGGCGGGATCGTCTCGGCGCAGGTCGACAACGAGATGGCGTACTTCTTCGGCGTCAACGCCTACATCGCGGACTACTCGGCCGAGTCCCTCGCGGCCTACCGGCGGTTCCTCGTGGGCAAGTACGGGGACCTGGAGGCGGTCGCGTCCGCGTACTCCCGCCCGTACGCCGAGCTCGCGGAGGTCGAGCCGCCGCGGCGGTTCGAGGCCACCGACAAGGCGGACATCCCCTGGTACGCGGACTGGGCGGAGTACCGGGAGCAGTACCTCGTCGACTCGATGGACCGGCTCGCGGGGATGATGCGGGAGCGCGGTCTGGGCGGGATCACGCTGTTCCACAACTACCCGCACCCCCTGGGCCCGGGCGGCGCCGCCTCCGGCTTCACCACCCCGTTCAACCTCATGCGGCTGGAGGAGAAGCTCGACTTCGTCGGTTTCGACATCTACTCCCGCAAGGAGCTGTTCTCCCACGTCAAGACGGTCGCGTCGTACGTGGTCGGGACGAGCCGCTACCCGTACATCCCGGAGTTCATCGCCGGCGTGTGGCCCTGGTACCTCAACCCGGGCGACTGGCACGACGAGGAGTTCGTCACCAAGGCCGCGCTCATGCAGGGCATCCGGGGCTTCTCCCGGTACATGCTCGTCGAGCGGGACCGGTGGCTGGACTCGCCGGTGCGCCGGGACGGTCGGGAGCGCCCCGAGAAGGTGGCGATGTTCGGCAACGTCAACGCGATGCTGGACCGGGGGGAGTACCACCGGTTCCGGCGGGACGCCGACGTGCTGCTGCTCGCCAACCGCGAGTACGACCGGCTGGAGGCGACGAGCGTCCTGGTGTCGTTCCCGGGCGACTTCCTCGAGACCCCGTCGGGGTTCTCCGAGTACGCCGGGCCGGTCACGGTGAGCGAGTCGACGCTCGGCTTCGACGAGCCGGTCCAGCTGGCCAAGGGCACCTGGTTCAGCGCGTTCTCGGAGGCACTGGCCGCCACGGGTGCCAGCACGGTCCTGTCCGACACGGACCTGCGCCCGGAGCGGTGGTCGGGCCGGAAGGTCGTGGTCCTCACCACTCTGGACTACCTCGACGAGGGTGTGCAGCGCGCGCTCGTCGACTTCGCCCGTGGCGGTGGCCGGGTCGTCGTCGGACCGAAGGTCCCCGGCCTGGACAGCGTGATGCGGCCGTGCTCGGTGCTCGCCGACGCCATCGGCCAGCCCGGGTCGGCCGGCGGCGTCGCGACCGCGCGCGTCGGCGCCGGGGCCGTCACCGTCGTCAGCGACCTCCAGGCGGTGCCGCAGGCCGTCGCGGCGGCGGTGCGCGACGCGGGCGTCCACGAGGTCACCACGAACGACCCGCGGCTGGACGTGACGATCCACTCCGACCCGCAGGACCCGAGCACCCTGCTCGTCTTCGTCGCGAACCCGTCGGCCGAGCCGGTCGACGCCGAGGTGTCCGTGGGGGTCGGCCTCAAGGAGGTCCAGGAGGTGTGGGACGGCCGGGACGTCACCACCTCGGGCAGCCACCTCGCCGAACCCATGGCGCCGTACTCGATCCACGTCTACCGGTGCACCGTCACCGCCTGAGAGGAGCACGTTCATGCTGCACCAAGACGTCCTCATGGCCGACATCGACGTCGACCAGTGGCGCAACGCCCAGTCGCTGCTGCTGCGCTCGGCCAAGGCCGCCCGCCGGCTCGTCGTCATCCACGACCGGGGGACCGTGGTCAAGTTCCGGCACACCAGCGGTGCGCCGTGCACGGGCCGCGTCGACCGGGTCGAGGACCCGCACGCCCTCGCCGCGGAGCTCTACGAGGCGAACCGAGACGCGGTCGACTTCGTGGTCGTGATGGAGCGAGACGCCGTCGACTCCTACTTCGCGGCCGTCCAGGACTCGTGGGACATCGACGAGGACCTCGACGTCTTCGTCCAGCGCACCTACGCGCTGCTGGACAGGTTCTCCGACGGCATCGTCACCCACCCGGGACCGGCCCGGGAGGTGCTCGGCCTGCAGTGGACGACCGGCGCGTCCCGGGACGACATCGAGGCCGCCGCGAAGGCGCTCGTCCCTGCGGGCACGAGCGTCGTCCTCGGCGTCCACGACGACGGCGCCCTGTGGGCCTCGCTCGTGCTCGACCTCGACGAGGACCACAAGGTCACGTCCGTCACCACCGCCGACCCGTCGCTGGTGGACATCGCGGGGAGCCGGGCCGAGGTCCTCGACCGGCTCACGCGCTGGCAGGAGTCCGTCGGGAAGACGGTCTCCCTCGGTCTGGTGCTGGACCGCGCGGCGGCGGACGCCTACCTGTCCGCCCCGGCGCAGGAGAAGGCCGGCGTGCTGGCCTCGCTCGTGGAGCAGGGCGCCGCGACCTTCCGCTCCTGAGCCGCGCCGCCGCAGGGACGACGGAGGCCCGGACCGCCTGGTCCGGGCCTCCGTGGTGCCCGGCTCAGGCCAGGACCGAGTACCCCGCGGGCAGCGCGGTCCGCCCGGTCAGCGCGAGCAGCACGGCCGCCGCGTCCCCACGCGCTGCCGCTGCGTCCGCGGCCAGCGCGAGCGCGTGCGCGGCGGCCTCGCGGGGGACGTCCGCCGGGAGCCCCAGAGCGCGGGCGAGGTCGCACGTGTGCACGACGAGCTCGAACGTGCGGGTGGGGACGTAGTCCGCGAGCCGCATGCCGCCCGCCACGGTGCTGACGAGGGCCGTGCCGTCCTGCGCGTCGACGAGCCGGACGACGCGCTCCGCGGTGGCCGCGACCGCGGAGACCGGGTCCGCGCCGAGCGCGTCGCCGGCCGCGCGGCCCCGGGCGGTCACCTCCGGCCCCGCGGCGACGGCCGTGGTCGCGCGCAGGTACGCGGCCGGCGACGCGAGGTCCACGCGCGCCGCGGGCGCGGCGAGGTACGCCTCGACCGTGAGCAGCGCCCGGGTGGTGTGGCCGACGAGGGCGCGGACGTCCCACTCGCCGAGGCCGGGAGCGTCCCAGCGGCCGTCGACGCGGGTGACGGTCGCCGCGAACCACCGCGCGGCCTCGGTGAACGCCCGGCGGGACCCGGGCCAGGTCGGCTCCATGCCGGTCAGGGTAGGTCCGCCGGGCCCGGACGGCGTCAGGCGTGCCCGGCCTCGCCCTCGACGGTCTCGGCCAGCACCTGCTCGACCGACGCGCGCCGCATGCCGCGCAGCGACACGAACGCCACGCCGGCGGCGACGAGCGCGAGCACCGCGCCGACGGCGAACGCGCTGTGCAGGCCCGACTCGTAGGCGCTGGTCGCGAGCGCCGCGCCGGCCGCGTCGAGGTGCGCGGGCACCGCACCCTGGGCGAGGCCCTCGAGCTCGTGCTCGCCGAGGCCGAGCCCGGCCGCTCCGGAGCCGACCCGCGCGGCGACGACCGCCGACATGACGGCCGTGCCCAGCGCCCCGCCGATCTGGATGCAGGTGGACTGGAACCCGCCGGCGACGCCCGCCAGGTGCACGGGCGCGGACCCGACGACCGCCTCGGCACCCGCGGTGATGGTCATGCCGGCACCGAACGCGAGCACGACGAACGCCGCCGCGATGACGCCGTAGGACGAGTCGGCCGACGCGTCGAGCAGCACGAGGAGCGCCACGGCGGTCAGCCCGAGGCTGAGCACCGCGGTGAACCGGGTCCCGAGCCGCGACACCAGCAGGGCGCCGACCGGTGCGGCGACGATCGACAGGGCGCTGAGCGGCAGGATCATCACGCCCGCCTGGAGGCCGGTCGCACCGCGCAGGTTGATGAAGAACATCGGCAGCAGGAACGTCGCGCCCAGCAGGACGAAGAAGTTCACCGCGATGATCAGGCCGCCCGTCGCCACGGTGGTGCCGCGGAACAGGGACAGCGGAAGCAGCGCGTTGGCGGTGCGCGCCTGCAGGGCGAGGAAGCCGGCGATCACGAGCACGCCCGCGGCGAGCAGGCCGAGGGTGCGGGGGGAGCCCCAGCCCCAGGACTCCGACTGGACGATCGCGAAGACGGTCGCGCACAGGCCGACGCCGAGCACGACCACGCCCCGGACGTCGAACCGGCCCTCGGACGGGAAGCTGGTGCGGGGCAGCAGGAACGCGGAGTACACGAGCCCGATCGCGGCGACCGGGACGTTGACGTAGAAGACGGACTCCCACCCGAACGACGCCTCCAGGGCGCCCGCGAGCGTCGGCCCCGCCGCGATGGCGATGCTCGAGATGCCGCCCCAGAGGCCGACCGCCATGCCGAACTTCTCGCGCGGGAAGGTGGCGCGCAGCATGGCGAGCGTCTGCGGCATGAGCACCGCGGCGCCGATGCCCTGCACGACGCGGAACGCGATGACGGCGTCGGCGGTCGACGACAGGCCGATGGCCACGCTCGCGGCCGTGAACACCACCAGGCCCACGAGGTACAGGGTGCGGTGGCCGTACTTGTCGCCGAGCTTGCCGGCCAGGATCAGGAACACCGCGAGCCCGAGCAGGTAGCCGTGGGTGATCCACTGGAGCTGCGCGAACGAGGTGCCGAGGTCGGCGGCGATCGCGGGGTTCACGATCGACACGACGGTCGAGTCGAGGCCCACCAGGAACAGGCCGAACGCGACGCCGACGAGCGTGAGCAGGGGCCGTCCGCGGAGGGGGCGCGCCGGGCCGGTGGGGCCGGCCCAGGGGACGGGGTCGCCGTCGCGGGCGGGGACGAGACAGACATGGGGCTCCCTTCCCGGGGCATGGTGATGCCCGGGTCGTGAAAGATTTGATTATGGAAGTATACGCATCTGGGGACGGCGGCGGTCGAGAGGGGCGGTGGTGATGCGCGACACTGCACCCATGCCGCAGCAGGACGACGACGACCGCCTCGCCGATCTCGCGGACGCCGTCCTCGACCTGGCCCGCAAGCTCGACGCGACGCAGGCCTCGCTGCGGGACGTGCCGCTGACCGGCACCGAGACCACGGTGATCCGCGCGGTCCTCAACCGCCCCCGCAGCACCCCGACGCAGGTGGCGGCCGCGACCGGGCTCCGGCGCAGCAACGTCAGCACGGCGGTGCGGGCCCTGGAGGCCGGCGGTCTGGTCGTGCGCGAGCACGCGGCGGCCGACGGTCGGGTCGTCGAGCTCGTGCCCACCGCCCGGGCGGAGGAGAGCCTGCGGCACCTGCGGCGGTTCTGGGCGCAGCGGCTGGGAGAGGCCCCCGAGGAGCTGCGCGCCGCGGCCGTGCGCGCGGCGCCGGACCTCGCGGCGCTCACCGAGGCGCTCGCGCACGACGCGGACTGACCGTCGCGGGGGGGCTGTTCCCTTCCCACCGGGACCGCCGCGGAGCACACTGGCGCCATGCCCGCGGACGACGACGTCTTCGGCCCGGCCCTGGCGCGCGCCGACGCCCATGCCCGGCAGTGGCTCGCCGCCGCCGCCGACCGCGCCGTGCCGCCCCGGCTCACCCCCGCACAGGCGCTCGCCGCCGTCGAGGCGCCGCTGCCCGAGGGGCCGACGCCGCCGGACGCCGTGGTGGACGAGCTCGCGGCGCTCGCGGAACCAGGGCTGATGACGTTCGGGTCCGGCCGGTTCTTCGGGTGGGTGGTCGGCGGGACGCAGCCGGCGCCGCTCGCGGCCGACTGGCTCGTGAGCGCGTGGGACCAGAACGTCGGCATGCGGGCGATGTCGCCGGGCGCCGCGGCCGTCGAGGAGGTCGCCGGCCGGTGGCTCCTGGACCTGCTGGGGCTGCCGGCAGGGTCCGACGTCGGGTTCGTGACCGGGGCGACCTCCGCGAACCTGACCGGGCTCGCCGCCGGCCGCGACCAGGTGCTCCGCGCGGCGGGCTGGGACGTCGAGCGGGACGGGCTCGCGGGCGGCCCGCGGGTGCGGGTGCTCGTCGGGGCGGAGCGGCACGTGAGCGTGGACCTGGCGCTGCGCTACCTGGGGCTGGGCGTGCCCGAGGAGGTGGCGGCCGACGACCAGGGCAGGATCGACGCCGGCGCGCTCCGGCGGTCGCTCGCGGCGGGGACCGGGCCGACGATCGTCTGCCTGCAGGCGGGACACATCCACTCCGGGGCGTGGGACCCGATGGCCGAGGCCGTCGCCGCCGCGCACGCCCACGGCGCGTGGGTGCACGTCGACGGCGCGTTCGGCCTGTGGGCGGCGGCGTCGCCCCGGCTGCGGCCGCTCCTCGCCGGCCACGAGGGCGCCGACTCGTGGGCCACGGACGCGCACAAGACGCTGAACGTGCCGTACGACTGCGGGATCGCCGTGGTCGCCGACCCCGAGCCGCTGCGCCGGGCGATGGGCGTCCAGGTCGGCGCCGCCTACCTCGCGGCGTTCCAGCAGGCCGCGGACCCGCTGGACAAGACGCCGGAGATGTCGCGCCGGGCCCGGGGGGTGCCCGTGTGGGCGGCGCTGCGGGCGCTCGGCCGGTCCGGGGTCGCCGCGCTCGTCGACGGCCTGGTCGACCGGGCCCGCGCCATCGCCGAGGGCCTCGCGGAGGTCCCCGGCGCCGAGGTGCTGAACGACGTGGTGTTCACCCAGGTCTCGGTCGCGTTCGAGGACGACGACCGCACCCGGCGCGTCACCGCGCGCGTGCTGGCCGAGGGGGAGGCGTGGATGTCGGGTTCGCGGTGGCGCGGGCGCGACGTGCTGCGGGTCTCGGTGAGCAACGCCGCCACGACCGAGGAGGACGTGGCGCGCGCGGTCGCGGCGGTGCGCAGGGCCGCGTCCGCGGTCTGAGCCGGGCGCCGCCCCTCGCCGGGCGGGGCGGATGACGGTAGAACGGGCCCATGACGGTCCTGCACCGCGAGGTCGAGCGCACCTACGCCGCCGCCGACGACGCGACGCTGCCGTCGCTCGCCGCCCTGGTCGCGGGGGCGGACGGCGCCCTGCCCGACCCGGGGACGCCGGCGACCGAGAGCGGTGGCACGCTGCACCTCGCGGCGACCTACTTCGACACCGCCGACCTGCGGCTGGCCGCGGCGGGGCTGACGCTCCGGCGCCGGACCGGGGGCCACGACGCCGGGTGGCACCTCAAGGTGCCGGCCGGCCCGGACGCCCGCACGGAGGTGCGGTTCCCCCTGGGGCGTGCGGTCCGGACCGTCCCCGCGCCGCTGCGCGCCCTGGTGCGGGCCCGCGCCGGCGGCGCCGTCCTGCGTCCGGTCGCCGAGGTGACGACCGAGCGGCACGAGCACCGGCTGGTCGACGCCTCGGGCCGGGTGCTGCTGGAGCTGGCGGACGACCGGGTGACGGCCCGCCGGGTGCTCCCCGCCGGCGGGAGCGGCGACGCCCTCGGCGCGGTGCAGTCGTGGCGCGAGGTCGAGGCCGAGGTGGTCGACGGGCCCGAGGAGCTCCTGGACGTGGTGGACCGCGCGCTGCGGGCGGCCGGGCTGCGGCCGGCCGACGTGCAGTCCAAGCTCGCGCGGGTGCTCGGGACAGGGCTTGGGGAGCCGCGGGACGAGCCGGCGCGGCTGCGGCGGAGCTCCCCGGCGGGCGAGGTGCTCCGCGCGTACCTGGCGGGGCAGGTGGAGCAGGTGCTCGCGCAGGACCTCGCGGTCCGGCTCGGCACCCCGGACGCCGTGCACCAGATGCGCGTCGCCACGCGCCGGCTCCGCAGCGCCCTGCGGACGTTCGCGCCCCTGCTGGACACGACGGTGACCGGGCCGCTGCGCGACGAGCTCCGGTGGCTCGCGCGCGATCTCGGCACCGTGCGGGACGCCGAGGTCCTGCGGGACCGGGTGCGGGCGGCCGCCGTCGCCGCCGGGCCCCTGGTCGACGCGGGGCCCGACGAGCTCGAGGACGACCGGCGGGCCGCGCACGACCGCGTGCTCGCGGAGCTGGACGGCGAGCGGTACCACCACCTGGTCGTCGCCCTCGCGGCGCTCGCCGCGTCGCCGCCGCTGCGGGCCCGGGCCGCCGCACCGGCCCGCACGACGCTGCCGCGGCTCGTCGCCCGCCGCGACCCCCGGGCGCGTCGCCTGCTGAAGCGCGCCCGCCGGGCGCCCGCCGGCCCGGAGCGCGACCGGGTGCTGCACGAGGCGCGCAAGGCCGCCAAGGCCGCGCGCTACGCCGGCGAGGCGGTCCGCCCGGCGCTCGGCAAGCAGGCGGCGGCGTACGCCCGGGCCCTGGAGGCGGTGCAGGAGGTGCTGGGCGAGCACCAGGACGCGGTCATCACGCGGGAGCGGCTGCGGGAGCTGGCCCGGCGCACGGCGAGCACCGAGGCGGCGTTCCGGTACGGGCGGCTGCACGCGCTCGAGGAGGAGCGCGCCGAGCAGGCCCAGCAGCGGATCCGGCCGACGTGGAAGGCGGCTCGCGGCGCGGGACTGCGCCGGTGGCTGCGGTGACCCGCCCGCTCGCCCAGCCCGCCGACGCCCGGTCCGCTCGCCCGCAGCCCTCTCGCGCGCTGCCCTCGCCCGTCAGACCCGGAACTGCCCGACCAGCTGCTTGAGCTCCGTCGACATCTGCGCGAGCGAGACCACCGCGCGCTGCGACTCGGACGCGCCCTCGGTCGTGAGGTCCGCCGCGCCGGCGACGCCCGCGATGTTCGCGGCGATCTCGCCCGAGCCGGTGGCGGCCTCGGACACGCTGCGGTTCATCTCGGCGGTCGTGGCGGTCTGCTCCTCGACCGCGCTGGAGATCGACAGCTGGAAGTCGTTGATCTGCGTGATGATGCCGGTGATCTCGCTGATCGCCCCGACCGCGCCGTGCGTGTCCTCCTGGATGGACTCGACACGGCGGGCGATGTCCTCCGTGGCCTTGGCGGTCTCCTGCGCGAGCTCCTTGACCTCGCCGGCGACCACCGCGAACCCCTTGCCGGCCTCACCGGCGCGCGCGGCCTCGATGGTGGCGTTCAGCGCCAGGAGGTTCGTCTGCTCCGCGATCGTCGTGATCATCTTGACGACGTTCCCGATCTCACGGCTGGAGTCGCCGAGCCGGTCCATCGTGGTGGTCGTCGCGGTGATCGCGGCGACGCCGCGGCCGGCCACCTGCGCGGCGCGCGAGGCGCTGTGGGCGATCTCCTGGATCGACGCACCCATCTGCTCGGACCCGGCCGCGACCGTCTGCACGTTGCGCGAGACCTGCTCGGCCGCAGCGGAGACGACCCCGGCCTGGGCGGCGGTCTCCTCCGCGGACGCGGCGATCTGGCCGCTGGTGGCGGACATCTGCTCGGCGGCGGACGCGAGGGACGCGGAGGACAGGTCGATCGTCGCGATGACCTCGCGCAGGTTCGCGACGGCGGAGTCCAGCGCGGCGGCGGTCCGGCCGACCTCGTCGCGCGAGTCCAGCCCGGCCGTGACGGTGAGGTCGCCCCGGGCGAGCGCGTCGGCGAGGGCCTGCACGCGCTGCAGGCCGCGGACGATCGAGCGGGCCACGACCGTGCCGAGGCCCAGCGCCAGGGCGACGCCGATCACCAGCACGAGGATCATGGTCGTCCGGCTCGCGCGGTACTGCTCCGCGGCGGTCGCCGCGGACGCTGCCGCGTCGGCCTCCTCGCCGTCCACCAGGGTCGTGAGGCTCGTCGACATCGCGTCGAGGATGGGCTGCGCGACCGTGTCCCGGATCTCGGCGAACGCCTCGGGGTCGCCCTCGCGGCTGGCCACGAGCATCTGGTTGTCGCGGACGTCCACGTACTCGCCCAGCGCGGCCTCGAAGTCGGCCAGCGCCCGCTCGTCGTCGTCGTCCAGCGCGAGCCCGTGGTAGGCGGCGAGCGCCGAGCGGAGCTCCTCCTCGCTGGCGGCGATCTTGTCCTCGAAGCCGGCCATCACCGCCTCGTCGGTGGACAGGACGTGGTTCGTGACGTCGAGGCGCATCTGCACCATCGCGCGGCGCATCGTGGAGGCCTGCTGGAGACCGGCGAAGTTCTGCTCGTACATCACGGTCGTCGCGGCGTTCGTGCTGGCGAGCGACGAGATGCCGACGACGCCGACGACGCCGCCGACGAGGGCGGCCAGCAGCACCGCGGCGAGGATCCGCGTGCTGACGCCGCGGTCGCGCACCCACGACGCGAGCGACGGGCGCGAGGGGGCGGGGTTGTGCGGCACGGCGGTCCTTCGGGGAAGCGGGTGGGGCGGCCGATCCACCCCGTCGCTCGTTCATCGTGCGCCGGACCGCCGATCTGAGGAGACCTGAGCGTCTCGACGGGGACCGCTTTCCCGGGTCACCAGCCCCACGAGGAGTCGGGGTGCGGCTCCGGGCAGGCGCCCGTGCCGTCGGGCGGGAGCTCGAAGTGCCACGGCTCGTTGGCGTACGTCGAGCAGAGCCCCAGGTCCGGCGCGTGCTCGACCAGCCAGTACGCGCCGGCGGTCGGGCCGACGTCGACCGCGCGGCCCTGCACGTGCGCCGAGCGGTCGGGGGGCAGCACCCAGCGGTGGGCCTCGTCCGGGTCGCCGTACCGGTCGAGAGCGTCGGCGACCAGCTGCTCCTGCTCCTCGACGGTGCGGCGCCCCGAGGTGAGCGTGAGCTCGACGCCGTCGGCGGCGGCCGCCTCCTGCGCGGCGCGGAACCGTTCAGCGAGCAGCGGGTCGAGCGCGTCGATCGCCGGGTCGGGGTCCGGCAGGCGGGTCGGGGTGCCGCTGGGCGGGCCGGCGGGGCCGGCGACTCCCGGCGGGCTCTCGAGCGGCGGTGGCCGGCCGGCTGCGGGGGCGGCGGGGCCCGCGGGGCACCCGCCGAGCAGGAGCAGGAGGCGGCGGCGGGGGCGGCGAGCGCGGGCAGCGGGCCGGGGACGAGCAGGCGGCGGGGGCGTGGAGCGGGCATGCCCCCAGCGTCGGCGCCGACCGCCTGCCGCCGCGTCCCGCTGCGGGCCCGTCGCCGCGGTCGGCCGCCCGGCCGGGCGGTGGCCCCGGACCCGACCAGGGGTGCGCTCCGGCGGGCCCTGATGCCATCCAAAGGTGGTGCCTCCCCGGGCGAGGACCGGTCGTGCGGGGGTCGGCGACGAGCGGCGGACCTCCTAGGCTCGACGCGTGCCCACCCGCAGCGCCGCGCGCCTCGACGCCCTGACGGCGGCCGGGGTGCTGCTGGTGTGGACGACGGTCGCCCTGGTCGCGCGGCGCAGCGGCTACTGGTACCCCGCGTGGTTCGGCGCGTACCTGTGGGCCGGGGTCGGCGTCGCCGTCCCGCTGGCGCTGCGGCGGGTCGCGCCGGCCGCGGGGTTCTGGCTGACGGCCGTCGGCTACCCGGTCGGGTACCTGCTGCTGGTGCAGGGGACGCTCATGCGCTCGGACTTCCACGTCCTGCCGCTCGTGGTGGCGGCGTTCGTGGCGACGCAGGCGGGGCTGCACCCGGCGCTGGTCGGCGGGGTGACGATCCCCGTGGTGATCGCCCTCCGGGTAGGCGTCGAGGGCGCGCGGGCGATCGTCGGCGGCTGGGCCGGCCCGCACGACTTCTCCCGCACGACGCTGCTGGTGCTGCTGGTCGCGGCCGCGACGCTGCTCGGCGCGATGGTGCACCGGCAGGCGGAGACCAGCCGCTCGCTCGCGGAGCGCAACGCCCAGCTGCGGGCCCTGCAGGAGGTGCGCGCGCGGGCGGCGGTGCGGGCCGAGCGCACGCGCATCGCGCGGGAGCTGCACGACGTGGTCGCCCACCACGTCACCGCGATCGTGGTGCGGGCGCAGGCGGCCGACCGGGTGGGCGCCGACCGCCCGGAGGAGTACCGCGAGGCGGTCCGGTGGATCGCGCCGGCGGGGCGGGAGGCGCTGACCGCGATGCGCTCGGTCGTGCGGGTGCTGCGCGAGCCGGACGGCGCGGCGACGGCGTGGCCGCCCGTGCCGGGCGCGGACGACGACCGCCCCGTCCCCGCCGGTGCCGGCCCCGCCGACGCCGGCCCCGGCGCGGCCCCCCTCGCGCCGCTGCCCGGGCTCGCCGACCTCGTCGCGGTGGCGGAGCGCGTGCGCGGCGCCGGGCTGGCCGTCACCGCCGAGCTGCCCGACCCGCTGCCCGCCTGCCCGCCGGACGCGGGCCTCGCCGTCGTCCGCGTCGCCCAGGAGGCGCTCACCAACGTGCTCGTGCACTCGGAGGCCGGGCGCGCGTCGCTGCGGCTGTCCGGCGGCACGGGGACGCTGGTGCTCGACGTCGCCGACCCCGGTCCGGCGCGCGGGCTGCCCGGGTCGCCGGGCGGCGGCAACGGCCTGGTGCACATGCGGGAGCGCGCCGCAGCCTGCGGCGGCACCCTGCACGCCGGCCCCGCGGACGGCGGCGGCTGGCTCGTCCGGATGGAGGTCCCCGTGCCATGACCGAGCCCGCCGTGCCTCACCCCACCGCGCCCGACCCCGTGCGCGTCGTCATCGCCGACGACCAGGCGATGATCCGCCTCGGCCTCCGGATGATCCTCGACCACGAGCCCGACCTCACCGTCACCGCGGAGGCGGCCGACGGGCGGGCCGCCGTCGACCTCGCGCCCGGCGCCGACGTGGTGCTGATGGACGTGCGGATGCCCGGGACGGACGGCATCGAGGCCACCCGCCGCATCCGGGCCGACCCGGCGCTCGCGGGCGTCCGGGTGGTCGTGCTCACCACGTTCGACGACGAGGAGTACGTGACCGGGGCGCTGCAGGCGGGGGCGGACGCGTTCCTGCTCAAGGACACCGACCCCGGCACGCTGGTCGCGGCGGTGCGGCGGGTGCACGCCGGCGGCAGCCTGCTCGACCCGGCGGTGACCTCCCTGGTGCTCGACCAGTGGCGGCGGTGGGGGCGCGGCCGTCCCGGCGACGCCGCCCCGGGTGCCGCGGCCGCGGGTCTGGCGGCGCTGACGTCCCGCGAGCGGGAGGTGCTGCTGGCGGTGGCGCGCGGCCGGTCGAACCAGGAGGTCGCGGACGACCTCGGCCTCACCGTCGCGACGGTCAAGGCGTACGTGCACAGCGTCCTCGCGAAGACCGGCTGCACCGCGCGGACGCAGCTCGTCGTGCTGGCGTACGAGGCCGGCCTGGTGGTGCCGGGGCGGGCCCCGGAGGCGGACGGGGCCTGACGCTCGGCGCGCGCCGGCCCGCCGGGTCCGCCACGCTGGTGCCGGGCACGCAGCAGCGGCAGGCAGCAGGGACGCGCGGCAGGGAGGACCACGGGTGGCGGAGCGGCGGCGCCGCGGCGAGCGGCGCGTGGCTGACTCGCCGGACGAGCGCGGCGGGCACGGCGGCCACGGTCTCGAGACGTACCGGTCGATGCGGGACTTCGGCCGGACCCCGGAGCCCGCGGGCGCGCCCGAGCCGGCACCGGCGGGACCGGGCGCACGCCGGGTCGTCGTGCAGCGGCACCGCGCGACCCGCCTGCACTACGACGTGCGGTTCGAGGTCGACGGCGTGCTCGCGTCCTGGGCCGTGCCGCGGGGGCCGACGCTGGACCCGGGCGTGCGCCGGATGGCGGTGCACGTCGAGGACCACCCGCTGGAGTACGCCGACTTCGAGGGCGTGATCCCGAAGGGCGAGTACGGCGGCGGCGACGTCATCGTGTGGGACCGCGGGACGTGGGAGCCGCACGGGACGGACGACCCGGCGGCGGCGATCGCGGCGGGGGAGCTGCACGCCGACGTCCACGGCTCCAAGCTGCACGGCCGCCTGGTGCTGGTGCGCAGCGGCGGCCCGGACGCCCACGGCAAGGAGCAGTGGCTGCTGCTGCACAAGCACGACGAGCACGCGGTCGACGGGTGGGACGCCGAGGACCACCCGCTGTCGGTGCTGAGCGGCCGCACCAACGACCAGGTGAAGGCGGACCCCGACCGGCTGTGGCGCTCGGACCTGCCCGCGGCCGAGGCCACGGTCGAGCTCCGCGCGCCGGAGGTGGACCCGCCGACCGAGGACGAGCTCGCGGCGCTGGACGACCTCGGGCCGGCCGGCGGGACGTGGGAGGTGTTCGGGCGCTCGCTGCGGGTGACCAACCTGGACAAGGTGCTGTTCCCCGCGCGCGACGGCGAGGAGCCGGTGACCAAGCGGGAGCTGGTGCGGTACGCCGCGCGGATCGCGCCCGTGGTGCTGCCGTACCTGCGCGGCCGCGCACTCAACATGCACCGGTACCCGCAGGGCGCCGGGTCGAAGGGGTTCTGGCACAAGGAGCTCCCCGACCACGCGCCGGACTGGCTGCCGCGGTGGGAGAACCCGGAGGCCGACCCGGGCGAGACCCGCACCTACCTGGTGGTCGACGAGCCGGCGGCGCTGGTCTGGGCGGCGAACTTCGGGGCGCTGGAGTGGCACGCCTGGACGTCGCGGACGGCGGCCATGCACCTGCCGACGTACGCGCTGGTCGACCTCGACCCCGGCCCGTCGACGTCGTGGGAGGACGTGCTGCTGCTGGCGCGGCTGCACCGGGACGCGTTCGCGCACCTCGGGGTCCGGGCGGTGCCGAAGGTGACGGGCCAGCGGGGCATCCAGGTGTGGGTGCCGATCGCCGTGGGGCCGCCGTTCGACGAGACGCGCGCGTGGGTCGAGCGGCTGTCCCGGACGGTCGGTGCCGTGGTGCCCGAGCTCGTGAGCTGGCGGTGGGAGGTCAAGGCCCGCGGCGGGCAGGCGCGCCTGGACTACACGCAGAACGCGATCAACAAGACGCTCGTCGCTCCGTACAGCCCGCGCGCGCGGCCCGGTGCCCCGGTGTCCGCGCCGATCACGTGGGACGAGCTGGACGAGCCGTGGCTGCGTCCGGACGCGTTCACGATCCGCACGGTGCTGGACCGGGTCGCCGAGCGCGGGGACCCGTTCCGGGACGTGCTGCACGCGGACCAGGTGCTGCCGCGGCTGGCGTGACGTCCCGGACCGTTGTCAGGGCGGGTAGGGGAGGAGCATGATCACTCGAACGGGGTAATCCGGACAAAACGGACAGTCGATCGCGACGGCCGGCCCCGGGGACCGCAGGCGGTGCCGCCATGGGGCAGCCCGACGACCGCGACGAGCAGCCGCCCGTCGACGCGCGCCTGCTGCGCCCCGCGACCTCGTCGACCTGCGCGTCGAGGCGCCCGGCTGCAGCATCGAGCCGGTGGCCGGCGGCGCCGAGCTCGTCGCCGGGCCGGACGCCGCGCTGGTCGTGCACCTCCGCCGCAGCACCTGGGCGAGCAGGTGTGGCAGGCCGGCGCCCGCCACCGCGCCGCCCGCCGCCCGGCCCCTCGAAGCACGTGGCCGCGGGGCCCTCGCGGCTGGTCTACGCGCTCCCCGAGGGCACCCGGATCGGCTGGACGCTGGAGCAGGTCCTCGCGGCGCTGCCGGGGCTGCCGCTGCGGGTCGCCGCCAACGCCCGCCGGCCGGCGTGGCGACGCCGGAGCGGCGGGACCCGGAGCCGCCGACCGAGCGGGAGACCGCGATCGAGGCGCCGTACCGCCTGGTCGTCTCGCCGAGCGCGCGCGGCGGGTTCCGGCACTCGAGCACCCCGGTGGGGCCGTCGGACCGCGCGGAGCTCTGGCGCACGCACCTGACCGTGCGCCCGCCCGGCGACGGCGAGGCGCCCGACCCCGGCGACCCCGCCGCGCAGCGTGTCGTGCGCGCCCTGTGGACCCGCGACGCGGAGCAGCGCCAGGACCTGCCGGCGTTCGACCAGGCGCTCACGCCGAAGGACCGGCGGGCCGTCGTGGGCCGGACCCACGGGGGCGACCCGCGCAACGCGGGCACGCCCCTGGAGGTGGCCCGGCTCGAGCTCTCGGCCCTCGGGGCGTGGTTCGACTGGAAGCAGTCCTGGGACCTGCCCGCGGACGTCGTGGACTACCGGCACCAGGCGTTCATGGGCCGGGACGCGTACGTCCGGGTGGCCTACCCGGGGCTGCTGTTCCCGTTCGGGCACCGGTGCTACCTGGTGAAGATCACCGAGCGCGAGGTGCGGCACCGGGCGACGCCCGTCGCGTACCTGTGGCAGCGGTGGTTCATCGTGGTGCGCCAGCCGACCCGCACGTACCCGCCCCGCGACCGGGACACCGTGTTCGGCGAGGTGACGATCAGCCCGCTGGTCACCCCGGACATCGACCGCCCGCCCGAGGACGGCCAGCCGTTCGTGCCGACGCGCGACGGCGTGCCGTACCCGTTCACGCTGACGACCGTCGACCGCGGCGGCGGCGTCCGGACCTGGCCGGCCCCCCTGCTGTTCCTGCAGGCGGCCGAGCGGCGGGGGCGCACGGTCGTGATCGGCGCGGACCAGGCCTCCGCGCGGTACTTCCCGGTGCGGCAGATCCTCGGGAGCGGGCAGACGCTCGCCGTGGCGCCGCCGGTGCTGGCGGGGGACACGTCCGTCGAGGTGGCGCACCTCGTCTTCGATGGGGTCGTCGACCAGGGTGCCGCGACCTCGCGCCCGTTCCTGACGTCGCTGCGCGCGGTGGTCCCGGCCATGCGGCACCTGGCCCCGCAGGCGCCCGCGGTCGACCTGGTGCTCGCGCCGGCGTACCTCACCGACGGGCTGCCGACCCGCCTGCCGGGAGCGCCGCCCGTGCCGGGCCCGAACGCGGGGGAGGTCGTGCTCGCCCTCACCAGCGCCCCGGCGGCCGTCGACTTCACCGGCGGGTCGGACCGGTCGGGCGGGTTCATCGCCCCGAACCTCGCCGTCCGGGGGCTGTCCCGCGCCCTCGGCGCGGTCGGGGAGAGCGGCGCGGGCCCCTCGCCGCTCACCTCCGGCACGTTCGACCCGGCGGCGTTCCTCTCCGGCGCGGTGCCCAAGCTGTTCGGGCTGTTCAGCCTGCTCGACCTGCTGGAGGCCGGCGGGCTGGACGAGGCGCCGGCGTTCGTGTCCGACACGCTGGACGCGGTCACCCGGCTCGCGACGGAGGCGCAGCGGCTCCGGGCCGCGGTGGACGAGGCGCAGGCCCGGCTGGCCGCCGAGGTGACGGCGGCGGCCCACGGCGGCGCCCGGGCGGTGGCCCAGCGGGCGCACGACGAGCTGCAGGCCCGCACCGCGGCCCTGCGCGGCCACCTGGACGCGCTCGTCACCGCCCTGGACGGGCTGCCCGGCGCGCCCGACCCGGTGCGCGACGCGGCCGTGGACCTCGCGGGCGACCTGGGCCCGCTGCTCGACGCGGTCGGGCTGCCGGGCGTGCCCGCCGCGGTCCGGGCCGCGCTGACCGTCCCGGTGCAGGCCCTCACCACGCTCACGGACCTGGCAGCGGACGCCGCCGGGCTCGCGCGGCTGCTCGAGGGCGCCGTCTCGGGCCAGGTCACCGCGCGGCTGGCGTGGCGGCCGGCGATCCGCCCGTGGGGGCCCCCGGGGATCCCGCGGGTCTTCGCACCGCACGACCGGCACGCCCTGCGCGTCGACGTCGAGGTCCGGGCGTCCGCGAGCGCCCCGCCGGTGGTGGACGTGGTCGCCGAGATCGCCGGCTTCGACCTGAACCTGATCGGGGACGGCGGCGGCGGGCTGATGCGGCTGGTGTTCCGGCGCGTGGGGTTCCACGCCGGGTCGGCCGGCAAGCCGGAGGTCGACGTCGTGTTCGGCGGCATCGCGTTCCTCGGGCCGCTGTCGTTCGTCGACCGCCTGCGTGAGCTCATCCCGTTCGACGGGTTCTCGGACCCGCCGTTCGTGGACGTCCGCGCCGACGGGGTGACCGCGGGGTTCGACCTCAAGCTGCCGAACGTGTCGGTCGGCGTGTTCAGCCTGGAGAACATCGCGCTCGGCGCCGACGCCCGCGTGCCGTTCCTGGGCGACGCGATGACCGTCGGCTTCCACTTCTGCAGCAAGGACGCCCCGTTCCGCCTGACGGTGCTCTGCATCGGCGGCGGCGGGTGGCTGGTGCTGCGTGCGGCCCCGAAGGGGCTCGTGCTGCTCGAGCTGGGCCTGGAGGCGGCCGCGGCGCTGTCGGTCGACCTGGGGGTGGCGTCGGGGTCGGTGTCGATCGCCGTCGGGGTGTACCTGCGGCTGGAGGCCGACCGGGGGCTGCTGACCGCGTACTTCCGGATCCGCGGCGAGGTCGAGGTGCTGGGGCTGATCAGCGCCTCGATCACGCTCGAGCTGTCGCTCACCTACCAGTTCGAGACGGGCAAGCTCATCGGCCGCGCCTCGCTCGTGGTGGAGGTCGAGGTGCTGTTCTTCTCCGCCTCGGTGGAGATCACGGTCGAGCGCCGGCTGGCCGGCTCGAAGGGGGACCCGACGATGCTCCAGCTCATGCCGCCCGACGCCGACGGCGCCAACGCCGACTGGGTCGCGTACTGCGCGGCCTTCGCCCCGGCGCCGGTCTGAGGGGCGACCGTGCCGACGACCCTCCTGGCCACGGCCCTGCCGCACTCGCTGGCCGACGACGCCCCGTTCCACCTCACCGTGTTCGTCACGCACAAGCTCGTCGCCGGGCCGGGCGAGCCCGCGGCGCCGACGCTCGCCGACTTCCCGCCCGCCGCGGACTGGGTGGGCACGCTGGCCGGCTGCACGCTCACGCTGCGCACCTCGCTGGGCGCCGCGCTGCCGCTGCGCGTGGTGTCCGCGCCGGACGCCGGCGCGTGGTCGGCCGCGCTGCCCCCGGGCACCCGCGTCGCGGCGTTCCCCGCGCCGGCGGTGTCCGACGCGCCGTGGCGCACCCTGCCGGCGAGCCGGATGAGCGACCACGCCGTCGACCTGCACCTCGCCGCGGTGACCGCGGCGCCGACGCGGCGCCCGGGGCTCGCCGGCGACCCCGTCGCCGAGGGGCTGCTCGAGACCCTCGCCGGGCTCGACCGCCGCGGGCCGCTGCGCCAGCTGCTGGACGACGCGCCGGCCCGGGCCCGCCGCGCGCTGCAGCTGCCCGCCCGCCGGCTCCAGGAGGCGCTGACCACGGTCGGCCCGCTGACGGAGCCGGACCCCACCGAGCGGGAGCCCCGGCGCGGTCGCGAGCTCCCGCCGCTCCCGCCCTACCAGTCGGAGATCGCGGACCAGCCGTCGCCGGTGGAGGTGCTGCTGGACGACCCGGACGCCGACCGACGCGTGACGGAGCGGCTCGACGCGGTCGCCGCGCAGGGCCCGGCCGAGGACCCGCAGCTGCGGCTGCTCGCCGACGCGCACGCCGTCCGCCGGTACTACGAGCGGCCCGAGCTGCCGCAGCCCGAGCCGCGCGCCGAGCCGGACCCGGCCGCCACCCCGCCGCCGCGTCCCACGCCGCCGGAGCCGGACGTGCACGCCCGCGTCGCCGGGTTCGGTGCGACCCCCGCGCTGCTGCGCCGGCTCGGGCTGGCGGTGGACGTCGTGGTCGACGGCGTCGACGCGGCGGGCGCGCGCGCGGCGCTGGACGGCGCCGCGTGGGTGAGCGTCGGGATCACGCCGCCGGACGGCGTCGCGCTCGAGGTCCTGCCGCCGCGCCGGACCGCGGTGGTCGTCGAGGGGGCCGTGTTCGCCGCCCGGTCGTCCGCCGACTGGGTCGGGGGCGCGCTGCCGCTGGGCGACGACGACTGGGTCGTGCTGGACACCGACCCCGACGCGTCGGGGCTCAAGCTCGACCAGTACGTCCGGGACCTGGCCCGGCAGTACGCGAGCGAGGCCAACGGCGACCCGGCCACGTCGGCGCCCGGCACCCTGCGCGTGACGGGCTTCGCGCTCGCGCGCCGGGAACGGGCCGCGCAGGTGCGCGAGCGCGTCCGCCGGGCCGAGCAGCTCGCCGCCGACGACGGCACCCGCGAGCTCCTGCTGGACGACCTGGTCCGCGGCGTCCGCGTCGAGGTGTGGGACGACGTCACGCGCGAGTGGCACGGGCTGCACCGGCGCCGGGTCTCGGCGACGGGCCCGGACGGGACGGTGCTGCTGGAGGACGAGCCGGACGCCGGGTTCCTCCAGCTCTCCGCGCTCAACCGGCCGCCCGGCGACCCGGGCGGCTACTACCTGCACGAGGTGGTGGCCGGCTGGGACGGCTGGAGCCTGTCGGCGCCGCGGCCCGGCCGCGTGGTCGTGCACGTCGAGCCGCCCGGGCCGGACGGGGCGACCGAGGCGGTGCTCGACGAGCCCCCGGACGCGCCCGCCGACGGCGTCCGGGTGACGTCCCGCGTCGAGCCCGGTTCGCTGCCCCGCCTGCGCTACGGGACGTCCTACAGCTTCCGGGTGCTCGCCGTGGACCTCGCGGGCAACGCGGTGCCGCAGGTGGCGTCGGCGCGCCGGCCGGTCCTGCCGCTGGCGGACGGCCCGGACGTCGACGCGGCGCGCGCGCACCTCGGCCGGCTCCGCGCGGCCGCCGAGCGGCGCGACGCGGCCGGGGTCGCGGTCGCCCGCCGGGACGCGGCGCTGCCCCCGCTGCGCGGCGCCGGCCGACGCGGGGCTCGGGTGCGGCTCCCGGACGAGCTCCTGTCCGGCGAGCCGCTGGTCGACGCGGCCCTGCGTGACCTGGTCGCCCGCGCCGCGGCCTCCGCGCCCGCGACCAGCGCCGCGCAGCGGCTGCTCGACGACGTGGCCGCGGCGGCGCGGGTGCTGGCGGGGGCCCGGGGGACGCTGCGGGTCCGCCCCCAGCTGCGCACCGACCCGGCCCTGCTCGCCGCGCTCGCCCGCAACGACGACCTGCTGCTGCCCGCCGCGGCCCGGCTGCCCGCGCGGCCCGTCGTCACCGCGCCCCGGCCCTACCTGCGCTGGGACCCGGTGCCCGCGCCCGCGCTCGTGCCGCGGCACCCGCTCGGCACCGGCGAGCAGCCCGCCCACCTGGTGGTGCGCAGCGGCACGCGGGGCGACGGGGACGCGCGCGCGACCGCCGAGCGGCACCTCGCCGCGCCGAAGGCCACGCAGCTCGAGGCGGAGACCGCCGGGCGGTTCGACGCGGCGATCGGCACCGGGGACGCGGCCGAGGTCCGGCGGCTGTACGCGGTGGCGCTCGCGGAGCGCGGCACGCTGCTGGACCAGGCCGCCCCGAGCCTCACCGACCCCCGGGCGACCGACCCGCAGCCCGGGATCGCCCTGGCCGACCGCCCCGGCGCGGACACCGACCCGGCGCGCCGGGCGACGCTCGAGGACGTCGCCGCCGACCGCGGCCGCCCGCTCGGCGAGGGCCAGTACGTCGTGCACGACACCGACGCGCTGCGACTGCCGTACCTGCCGGACCCGTACGCGAGCGGCGTCTCGCTCGTGTTCTACGGGGCCGGCGCGCCGCACGGGCTGCCCGAGCCGGAGGCCCTGCAGGCGGTGGCCGTGACGTACCCCGGGTCCTGGCCGTCGGTGCAGCCGCTCCGGCTGGTGCTCGAGCGCGGGGACGCCCTGGACGCGCGCGTCGAGGGGCACACGGTGCGGGTCGCGCTGCCGCCCGGCGAGCAGGTCCGCGTCGCGGTCTCCAGCACGGTGGACGTGCGGGCGCTGGAGCACTTCGGGCTGTGGCGCTCGCACCTGGCCAGCGCGGCGGACCCGGCGGACGGGTTCACCGCCGACGAGGTCGTGGCCGCGGCCGCGCTGATGCGGGCGGCGTCCTCCGGGTGGACGTGGTGGCTGACGCCGTCCGTCGACGTCCGCCTCGTGCACGCCGTGCCCGTGCCCGTGCGGCCCCCGGAGCTGCGGGGGCTGAGCGTGTTCCTGCGGCCGCCCGGGCGGTCCGTGGTGGCCCTCACCGGGCTGGTCGACGTGCACGGGTCCAGCACGGACACGCTCGTCGTCCGCGCGACCTGGACCGAGACCGTCGACGACCCCGCCGCGCCCGGCCCGCAGCAGGTCACCCGGTCCGACGTCGTCGTCCGGTCGGCCGTCGGCGAGCGCGAGCGGACCGGCGTGCTGTTCCTGTACGACCTCCAGCCGTCGGGGGCCCTGGCGTCGGCGCTCGGCGGGATCGGCTTCCACCGGGCGCTCCAGACGTTCGAGGACACGCACCACCGCCGCGTCACCTACGTGCCGAGCGGCACCACCCGGTACGCGGAGTACTTCCAGACGGCCGACGTCCCCGCGGAGCCGCCGGCGGGGGAGCCGGTGGTCCTGGACATCCCGTCCTCCGCCCGGCCCGCCGCGCCGACCGTGCTCGACACCGTGCCGCTGCTGCGCTGGTCAGCCGGACCGGAGCCGGACGACCCGTTCGCGTGGCGGCAGGTCCGGCGCTCCGGGGTGCGGGTGTGGCTGGCCCGGCCGTGGTTCTCCTCCGGGGACGGCGAGCTGCTCGGCGTGCTCGTGTTCGACCCCGACGAGTGGGTGCGGGGCGACGACGACACGTGGGTGCGGCGGCCCAAGGCGCTGCAGGCGCCGGACGGCGCGACCAGCCTGTGGGCCGCCGACCCCGTCGTCCAGGACGGGGGCCCGGCGTCCGGCGCGACCGTGCCGCCGCTGCTCGCGCTCGACCAGCTGGTGCTCGACCTGGTGGAGACCGCGGCGGCCGAGGGTGCCGGGATCCGCCCGCCGCTCGGCGGCGAGCCCCCCGGCGGGAGCGAGCGCGGCTGGCCGGACGAGCCGGGCAGCCCGGTCGCCGTGGCCGCGTCGGTCCCGCTGCGGGACGTCGTCGAGCACCCCGCGGTCCGCGTGCTGGGCTACCGGCCCGAGTACGACGCCGCGTCCGGCCGGTGGTTCGCCGACGTCGCGCTGCACGAGACGCCCGCCCTGTGGCCGTTCGTCCGCCTCGCGGTGGCGCGGTACCAGCCCGACGCGATCGACGGCTGCACGCTGTCACCGGTCGCGCTGACGGCGTGGGCGCAGCCGCTGCCCTCGCGCGCGCTCACCGTCGGCCGGCCCGACGCCGCGCACGTCCAGGTGACGCTGACCGGGGTCGTCAGCTGGCTGCGCCCGCCGGAGGAGCCGGTCCCGGGGATCCCCGGCGAGCAGCTGAGCGCCGACACCCCGACCGGTGAGGCCGCCGAGCGGGCCGCCCGGCTCCAGGCGTCGCGCACGGTCCGCGCGACCGTCCAGCACCGGCCCGAGGGCGCCGGCGACCTCGGCTGGGAGATGGTGTCGACGTCGCTGCTGCTCGCGGTGTCCGTCGAGGACTCCGGCGGGTTCCGGGCGACGTGGACCGGGTCGGTCGTGCTGCCCGCCGGGGGCGACGACGCCCCGGGGCTCCGGCGGCCCGGGGTCCCGGGCTCGCGGTGGCGGGTGCTGGTCGAGGAGCACGAGCTGCTCGACGCCGACCCGCTCCCCGGCGGCGCCGACCCCACGCGGGTGCCGCGGCTCGTGCACGCTGACGTCGTGGAGCTGTAGAGACCCCCGCGACCCCTGGGCCGGGGCGGCCCGGCTCGCGTACTCTCGGCAGCAGTCCCGGGGACGACGGGTCCGTCCTCCGGCGGGCCTGCACCCGGCTCGGCGGAGGACGACGCGATGCCCGACGTGGAGCAGACCGAAGCGAACAGGTACGACCCGGACGCCGCCCCGCGCACGGCGGCCGGGGGCCCGCGGTCGGCGGTGGCCGTGGCCACCTCCGTCGAGGGCGATCGACGGAGCCCGCGCGAGCGGCAGGTCAGCGAGTTCACCGAGCTGAGCCGCGCCGTGCAGGAGTCCGGCCTGATGCGCCGCCGGCACGCGTACTACTGGACGCGCTTCGTCGTGCTCACCGCGCTGCTCGCGGGCACCCTCACCGCCTTCGTGCTCATCGGACCCTCCTGGTGGCAGCTCGTCGTCGCCGCCGTCCTCGCGATCCTGCTCGGCCAGGTGATGTTCCTCGGGCACGACGCCGCGCACCGGCAGATCTTCGCGTCGGGCCGGTGGAACGACTGGGCGAGCCTGGTGATCGCGAACCTGTACGCCGGGATGAGCTACGGCTGGTGGCAGCACAAGCACTCGCGGCACCACGCCAAGCCGAACCAGGTCGGCGCGGACCCCGACATCGCGACCGGCTTCCTCGTGTTCCACACCGAGGACCTGCCGGCCCCGCGCACCGGCTTCACGGGCTGGTTCGCCCAGCGCCAGGGCTGGCTGTTCTTCCCGCTGCTGCTGCTGGAGGGGCTGAACCTGCACGTCTCCGGCGTGAAGACGATCTTCGGCCGGGGCCCGGTGAAGCGCCGTCCCGTGGAGATCGCGTTCGTCACCCTGCGCCTCGGCGGCTACCTCGCCCTCGTGTTCTGGCTGCTGCCGGTCGGCATGGCGTTCGCGTTCCTGGGCGTGCAGCTCGGCCTGTTCGGCGTCTACATGGGTGCGGTGTTCGCGCCGAACCACAAGGGCATGCCGCTGGTCCCGCCGGACGCGCGCATCGACTTCCTGCGCCGCCAGGTGCTGCAGAGCCGCAACGTCCGCGGCGGGCCCGCGACGGACCTGCTGATGGGCGGGCTCAACTACCAGATCGAGCACCACCTGTTCCCGAGCATGCCCCGGCCGAACCTGGCCCGCGTGCAGCCGATCGTGCGGGAGTTCTGCGCGGCGCACAACGTGCACTACACGGAGACCAGCCTGGCGCGGTCGTGGGGCATCGTCATCCGGCACCTGAACCAGGTGGGCCTCGCCGCCCGGGACCCGTTCCAGTGCCCGCTCACCGCGGAGTACCGCTCGGCGCGGTGACGCCGGGGGGCGCCGCACCCGACGGCGCGGCGCCGCACCCGCACGTCACCCGGCGGGGTGCCGTCGACGCGCGGCCATCGCGGCGAGCGGGTGCGCGCGCCCCCCGCGTCGCGTGCGTGCCCCGTCGCGGGAGGCCTGCGAGCGCCGGTGCTCCAGCCGGTGCTCGAGCTCGCGCTCCTGCTGGCGGTAGACGATGAGGTAGAGGTCGGGGTGCACGGGGTCCTCCTGCGTCGCTGTGGTGGCGGGGTCGCCACCGGTACCGCGCCGCGCGGGAGGGTCGCTCCGTCGCGGCCGGTGGACCGGGTCGGGTCCACGCCTCCAGCATCCCGCCCCCCGCGGCGCCCACGCGGGTGAAACCGCAGGTGGAGTGCCGTTCGAGCGCCCGCGGGCCCCGGTGCCGGCGGTCGGGGAAGGGACCTCGGTCCCGATCGGGGACACCCGTCCGAGGGGTCCGCGTACAGTGCGACGCGTCGGGGCGCACCGGCCCCGGCCCGCCTCCCCGGAGGACGTCGATGTCGGGTCGCCGCAGCCTCGCCGTGCTCGCCACGCTGGTCGTCGGGGGCGCGGCCGTGGCGGTCGGCTGCACGGCGCCGCCGGCACCCGGGCCGACCGCCCCGGCGAGCAGCTCGGGGACCGCCGGCGCGCACGTCGACGTCCTGGGGCTCTGGAGCGGGCCGGAGCTCGACGGCTTCCGGACGGTCGCGGCCGGGTGGGAGCACGACACCGGCGGTGTCGTCGACTGGGACGGCTCCCAGGACGTCGCGCGGGACCTCGCGACCCGGCTCGCCGCGGGCGAGCCACCCGACGTCGCCGTCCTGCCGAACCCCGGCCTGCTGCACGCGCTCGCCCGGGACGGCGCGCTCGTCCCGCTCGACCGGGTGCTGGACCCCGGGCCGGTCGCGCGGGACTACGCGCCCGCGTGGCTCGACCTCGGGCGCCACGACGGCGTGCTGTACGGGCTGTTCCCGCGGGCCACGAGCAAGGGCACGGTCTGGTACGCGCCGCGGGGCTTCGCCGCCGCCGGCTACGCGGTGCCCGCGACGTGGGACGAGCTCCTGGCCCTGGCCGACCGCATGGTGGCGGACGGCCGCACGCCGTTCTCGGTCGTGGCGCCGCGCGGCCCCGGCAGCGGGTGGGCGCTCACCGACTGGGTCGCGTCCCTCGTGCTCGGCACCTGCGGGCCGCAGGTGTACGACCGGTGGGTCGCCGCGGAGATCCCGTGGACCGACCCGTGCGTGCGGGAGTCGTTCGCGCGCCTGGGCACCGTGCTCGCGACCCCCGGGTACGTCCTCGGCGGCTCGCGGGCCGTGCTCACGACCGGCGACGCCGAGGGCGTGCTCCCGGTCTACGCGGACCCGCCGGAGGCCGCGATGTACCCCCTCGCCTCGTTCGCCCAGGGGTTCCTCACGCAGGCGTACCCGGACCTGTCGGCGGGCACCGACTACGACGCCTTCCCGTTCCCGCCCGTCGACCCCGCGCGCGCCGGGTCGGTCACCGTCGGCGGCGACGTGGTGGTCCTGCTGCGCGACACCCCGGCGGCCCGGTCGTTCCTGGCGTTCCTCACCGGCGCCGCCGCGCAGGAGGCGTGGGTGCGGCTCGGGGGGCACACGTCCGTCAACCGGAGCGTCCCGCCGGGCGCCTACCCGGACGGCGTCGCGCGCGCCGTGGCCGACGACCTCGCCGGGGCGGAGGTCGTCCGCTTCGGCGCCGGGGACCTGATGCCCGCGGCGGTGCAGCGGGCGTGGTGGGCCGCGATGCTCCGGCTGGTCGAGGACCCCGCGGCCGTGGACGAGGTGCTCGAGTCGCTGACGGAGGCCGCGGCGGCCGCGAGGTGACGGCGCGGCGCCCGCCTCACGCCACGGAGCCGCCGGCCCCGAGCGCCCGGACGGTGTCGATCGTGTCGACCTCGGCCACGGACTTGTCGTCCCGGTAGCGCAGCACCCGGGCGAACCGGAGCGCGACACCGCCCGGGTACCGCGGGGAGCGCTGCACGCCGTCGAAGGCGATCTCGACGACCTGCTCCGGCCGCAGCGTCACGGTCCACCCGTCGTCGGCGACCTCGAGCTCGCGGAACCGCTGCGTCTGCCACGCCAGCATCTCGTCGGTCATGCCCTTGAACGTCTTGCCGAGCATGACGAACCCGCCGTCCGGGTCGCGGGCGCCGAGGTGGATGTTGGACAGCAGGCCGGCCCGCCGGCCCGAGCCGCGCTCGACGGCCAGCACCACCAGGTCGAGGGTGTGCCGGGGCTTCACCTTCACCCAGGCCCCGCCGCGCCGGCCCGCCTCGTAGGGCGCGGTGGCGTCCTTGACGATCACGCCCTCCTGGCCGGCGGCGACCCACCGGGCGAACGCCTCCCGGGCGACGTCGGCGTCGCCGGTGACGACCCGCTCGACGGTGCGGCCCGCCGCGACCGCGTCGAGGGCGGCGAGGCGCTCGGACAGCGGCGCGTCCAGGAGGTCCCGGCCGTCCAGGTGCAGCAGGTCGAAGAAGAACGGGCGCAGCTCGGTCGCGGCGGCGAGCTCGGCGTCCCGGGTGGCGCTGCGGGCGGCGGTCTCCTGGAACGGGCGCGGGCGGCCGTCCGGGCCGACCGCCAGCGCCTCGCCGTCGAGCACGGCGCTGGACACCGGCAGGGCACGCACGGCCGCGACGACCTCGGGCACCCGGGCGGTGATGTCGTCGAGGCTGCGCGTGAAGACCCGCACGTCGTCGCCGTCGCGGTGCACCTGGACGCGGATGCCGTCGAGCTTGGCGTCGACCACGAGGGTCCGGCCGCCGAACCCCGCGACCGCGGCCGCGACGTCGGGCGCCGACGCGGCGAGCATCGGCCGGACCGGCCGGCCGACGGTCAGGCCGAACGCGTCCAGCGCGGCGACGGCGGCCTCGGGGGAGCCCGCCCCGAGCGCGGCCTCCGCGACCGGCTCGCTCCCGCCCGCGAGCATCGCCGCCCGCCGGACCGTGGCGGCCGGCACGCCGGCGGCCTCGGCGACCGCGTCGAGCAGCAGGGCGTCCAGCGCCCCCTGCCGGACGTCGCCCGCGACCAGGCCGGCGAGGAACCGCTGCTCCCCGGCGGTCGCCGCCCCGAACAGCGCCGCGGCCTCCGCGGCCCGGGCGGCGGCCGAACCGGGACCGGAGAGGGCGGCCATCCGCTCGAACGCCGCGTCGACCGCCAGCACGTCCAGCGACGGCTCGGCGGCCGCGTCGGGGAGCGCCTGCAGCGACCGCCAGCCGAGACCGGTGCGGCGCTGCCGGAGCTCGCCCGCCAGGTAGCGGGCCACGACCGGGACCTCGTCGGGCGCGGTGCGGCGCAGGAGGTCGACCAGCAGGGCCCGCTTGGCCAGGCGGGACCGGGTCGCGGCGAGGCCCGCGGAGGTGGTGGCGACGTCGGCGAGCAGCACGTCCGTCATCCTGCCGCGGGGCACCCACACGCGCGCGTCACGGTGCCGCCGGCACGGCCTGCGCGGGGTCCGGCACCTCACCGGTGGTCGCGAGGCGGCGGTACCAGTGCCCGGAGTCCTTCACGGTGCGGGCCATCGTCGCGTAGTCGACGTGGACCAGGCCGAACCGGCGGTCGTACCCGTACGCCCACTCGAAGTTGTCCATCAGCGACCACGCGAAGTACCCGCGGACGTCGGCGCCGGCGTCCATCGCCGCGGCCACCGCCTCGACGTGCGCCCGCAGGTACGCGACCCGGTCCGCGTCGTGCACCCGCCCGTCGGGCGCGACGACGTCCGCGTACGCGGCACCGTTCTCCGTGACGTACAGCGGCAGGCCGGGGCGGCGCCGGTGCACCTGCAGCAGCAGCTCGGTGAGCCCCGACGGGTCGACCACCCAGCCCATCTCGGTGTGCTCCCCGGGCTGGGGCACCCACTCGACGCCGGTGGCGACGTCGGCCGGCGGCCGGTCCGCGGCGGGCCCGGCCACCGGGTGCGCCGCGCCGGGGCGCACCGGGTCCGCGGCCCGGACCAGGGAGGTCGTGTAGTAGTTGACCCCCAGGGCGTCGAGGCGCGTCCGGACCAGCTCCAGGTCGCCGTCCCGCACGAAGGCCCAGTCCGTCAGGTGCGCGGTCTCGGCCACGACGCCCTCCGGGTAGGCGCCGTCGAGCACGGGGCCGAGGAACACCTCGTTGGCGACGCGGTCGAGCCGCTCCTTCGCGGCGACGTCGGCGGGCCGGTCGGACGCCGCCCGGTTGACCTCCAGGTTGAGCGTCAGCGACACCTGCGCGTCGTCGCCCGCGGCGGCCCGGACGGCGCGGGCACCGAGGCCGTGCGCGAGGTTGAGCGTGTGCACCGCCGCGAGCGCCTGCGCCGGGTCCTGCACGCCCGGCGCGTGCTCCCCGGAGGAGTACCCGAGGTACGCCGAGCACCACGGCTCGTTGAGGGTGGTCCACAGCCGCACCCGGTCGCCGAGGGCGCCGGCGACGAGCCCGGCGTACTCCGCGAACCGCCACGCGGTGTCCCGCGCGGGCCAGCCGCCGGCGTCCTGCAGCGGCTGCGGGAGGTCCCAGTGGTACAGCGTGACGACGGGCGTGATGCCGCGCTCCAGGAGCCGGTCGGCGAGCCGACGGTAGAAGTCGAGCCCCCGCTGGTTCGCCGGACCGCTGCCGGTGGGCTGCACCCGGGGCCAGGCGACGGAGAACCGGTAGGCGCCCAGGCCGAGGTCCGCCATGAGAGCGACGTCCGCCTCGACCCGGTGGTAGTGGTCGGTCCCGCGGTCGCCCGTGTCGCCGTGGAGCACCGCTCCCGGCGTGCGGCTGAAGGTGTCCCAGATCGACGGGCCGCGGCCGTCCTCCGCGACCGCGCCCTCCACCTGGTAGGCGGCGGTGGCCGCGCCCCACCAGAACCCCGGCGGGAACCGGCGCGCGCCGTCCTCGGCGGTCACCGGGCGGCCTCGAGGGCGACGCCCCGGTCGGCCTGCGGGACGGCGCGCAGGTCGTTCGCCGACCGCAGCACGGGCGCCGCGACGAGCGCGTCGAGGTCCAGCTGGGCGCCGGTGCGCACGTGGAAGGTCGCGCGCTCGCCGGCGGGCAGGGTCACGAGCGCGTCGTCGACGGTCGCGTCCGCGGCGAGCCGGTCGGCGTGCAGGGTGACGTCCCGCGCGTAGGACCGGGCGACGACGTCCACCCGGTACCCGCCGGGCTCGCGCGTGGCGGTCGCCCGGACGGCGTCCGGGTCGAGGCGCAGGTCCACGTCCTCGACGAAGGGGTGCGTGGCCGTCCGGCCGTCCAGCCGGGCGACGACGACCTCCCCGCCGGGGTCGCCCGGCGTCGCGACGTCGGCGTCGAGCGGCAGCACCGCGACCGCGCGGGGGGCGACGCGCACCGCCACCTGCGCGGCCGCGGCGACGACGCCGGTCAGCGTCTCCCGCCGGACGTCCGCCGTCGCGGTCCACGGCTCGTCCGTGTCGTTGGTGGCGACGAGGACCAGGACGCCGTCCCGCTCCGCGAGGAAGACGGCGCGCGGGGCGCTCGCGGCGCGCAGGGCGAACCACAGCGGCTTGGGCCGCTCCTGGGAGTCGACCGCGGCCCAGGAGGTCACGGGCCAGCAGTCGTTGAGCTGCCAGACGATCCACCCCGCCGTGCGGGGCCACCACGCGCGGTAGTGCTCGACGGCGTGCCGGACGGCCCGCGCCTGGTTGAGCTGCGTCGCCCAGTGCCAGTCGGCGAAGTCGCGCGGCACGCCGAGGTGCGGTGCCATGCCGCGATCGAGCTTGCCGTTGCCGTCGTCGGCCTTCTGGTGCACGAGGAAGACGGGGTCCTCCTGCGGCACCGCGGCCCCGGCGAGCGGCCCGCCGTCCTCCGCGTGCACGAGCTCCTCCAGCGTCCGCCACGCGGGCGGTCCCTGGAAGCCGAACTCCGAGCAGAACCGCGGGACCTCCGAACGGTAGGCGGTGTAGTCGACGCGGTTCCACACCTCCCACTGGTGGTGCGATCCGCGGTCGGGGTCGTTCGGGTGCACGTCCGCCGGGTCGTGGCGCGGCGTGAACGGGCTGTTGGTGGCGTAGGGCCGCGTCGGGTCGAGCTCGGCGAGCACGGCGGGGAACAGCTCCTCGGCGTACCACCGGCCCCAGGTGCGGTCGCCGAGCACGTCCTTCCAGCCCCAGTCCTCGTGCCCCCACAGGTTCTCGTTGCCGCCGTTCCACAGCACGAGCGAGGGGTGGGGCATGAGGCGCACCACGTTCTCCCGGGCCTCCGCCTCGATCTCCGAGCGCAGCGGCTCCTCCTCGGGGTAGGCGGCGCAGGCCAGCAGGAAGTCCTGCCACACCAGCAGCCCGCGCTCGTCGCAGGCGGCGTAGAAGTCGTCCGACTCGTAGATGCCGCCGCCCCACACGCGCAGCAGGTTGAGGTGGGCGCCGACCGCCTGGTCGAGGCGGCGGTCGAGGCGCTCGCGGGTGATCCGGCTGACGAAGTGGTCGTCGGGGATCCAGTTCGCCCCCCGGACCTCGACGGGCCGGCCGTTCACCACCACGGTGAACCGGGTGCCGTGCTCGTCGTCGGTGGTGTCGAGGGCCACCGACCGGAAGCCGACGCGACGGTGCCAGGCGTCGAGCGACACGGCCCCGCCGTCCTGCGCGACCGCGAGCGTCACCTCGAGGTCCGCGAGCGGCTGGTCGCCGTGCCCGACGGGCCACCACACCGGCGCCCCGGGCACGGCCAGCTCGAGGACCGCCGACGTGGCGTCCGCGGGCACGGTGGTCTCCGCTGCGACGCCGTGCACGGCCGCGCGCACGGTCAGCGGCGTCGCGTCGCCGAGGCCGGACCGCTCCACGTCCACGTGCACCGCGACGCGGCCCGTGCCGTCGGGGCCCAGCCCGACCTGCGGCCGGACCCGGGCGAGCCGGGCGACGGACCAGCGCTCCACGCGCACCGGCTTCCACAGGCCGGCGGTGCGGAGGTCGGGGCCCCAGTCCCAGCCGAACGAGCACGCCATCTTCCGGACGAAGTTGAACGGGACGGGGCTGTACGCGGACGGCCGGTCCCCGAGGGCGTCGCGCAGCTCGTCGGCGTACGCCGTGGCCGACCGGAGGTCGACGGTGAGCGGGCGCTCGTCGCCGTCCGCGAGCTCCCGGACGTCGAACCGGTAGGACCGGTGCATGTTGGCCGTCGAGCCGAGCACCCGTCCGCCGAGCGCCACCGTGCCGACGGTGTCGACGCCGTCGAGCACGAGGTCGACGCGCTCGCCGGGGGACGCGGGCGCGAGCGTCAGCGCCCGCTCGTACGTCCAGTCGGTGTCGTGCAGCCAGCGCAGCGCCGCCTCGTTCGCGTCGAGGTACGGGTCGGGGATCAGCCCCGCGGCGAGCAGGTCGGTGTGCACGCAGCCGGGCACGGCGGCCGGCACGGCGCCGCCGATCGAGGCGGGCACGGGGCCGGCGGGGGCGTGACGGTCCAGCCGTCGGACAGGGTCAGGTGCTGCACGGAGGCTCCGGTGGGTGTCGCGGGGTCGGGGGTCGGGCCGGGTCGGGCGGGTCGGGCCGGTGGGCGCTCGGAGGCGCCCGGGACGTCGCGGGTCAGGGGCGGGCCCCCGGCTCGCGCAGGACGCGCACGCCGCCCGCAGGCACGGTGACGACCGGGCCGTGGTCGGTGCCGGTCAGCAGGTCGGTGCCGGCGGCGCGCACCGACCGGTCGGCGTCGGTGTGGTTCAGCAGGAACAGCCAGGAGCCGCGGTCGCCCACGCGCCGCACGGCCTCGACGCCGGGGTCGGCCTCGACGGTGCGCGGCAGGCGGGTGTCCTCGACCAGCCGGGCGGCCACGCGGTCGACGCCCGCCCGGGGGAGGGCGGCCGACACGTACCAGGCGGACCCCTCACCGGCGGCGCGCCGCGTGACGGCGGGACCGCCGGCGAGCGACGACGTCGCGTACCGGACCACCGCCTCGGCGCCGTCGAGCACGACGCGCTCCGTCCAGTCCTCGACGGTGCTGCCGTCGTCCAGCCGCACCTGCTCGCCGGCCTGCAGCGGGTAGTACTCGTCGGTCCACGCGCCGAGCACGTCCTCGAGCACCCCCGGCCCGCGCCGGACGCGGCCGGTGGGCTCGCACACCCCGGACAGGTAGGTCACGAGCAGCGTGCCGCCCCGGGCCGGCACGGCGCGCAGGCGCTCGGCCTCCGCGTCGTCCAGCACGAGCAGCGTCGGCGCGAGCACGAGGTCGTAGCCGTCGAGGTCGGTGCCGGGCGGCACGACGTCGCAGAGGACCTGCCGCTCCCACAGGGCCCGGTGCCAGGTCCGCAGCTCGCGCCCGTACCGCAGCGACCGGTGCGGCTTCAGCCCGTGCTGCAGCGCCCAGCCCGCGACGTCGTCCACGACCATGGCGGCCCGCGCCCGCTCGACGGCGGAGCCCTGCACCTCGGCCAGCGCGCGCAGGTGGCCGCCGAGCTCGACGACCTCCCGCCACACCCGGGACCGCGTGCCCGAGTGCGGGAGCATCGCCGAGTGGAACTGCTCGGCGCCCGCCGTCGAGGCGCGCCACTGGAAGAACAGGGCGCCGTCGGACCCCCGGGCGACGTGGCCGAGGGCGTTGCGGGCGATCTCCCCGGGGTCCTTGGCGCGGTTGCGCTGCTGCCAGCTCGGCGCACCGGTGGAGTGCTCCATGAGCAGCCACGGCCGGCGGCCGGCGGACATGCCGCGCATCCGGTCGCCCGCGAACGCGAGGTCCTGCTCGCGGTCGGGGTCGTCGACCAGGGTGTAGTGGTCGTTCGCGACGACGTCCGTGTGCGGCGCCCAGGAGGCGTAGTCCACGACCTGCGCCCCGGGTCCGACCATCATGTTCGTGGTGACCGGCGCGTCGGAGTGCCGGGTGATCACGTCCTTCTCGGCGAGGTAGTGCGCGAGCAGGGCGTCCGAGGAGTACCGCTCGTAGTCGAGGAACAGCCCCGGGTTGGGCGCTCCGTGCTTGCCCCGCGGCGGCAGGATCTCCTCCCACGCGCCGAACCGGTGGCCCCACTGCGCGGTGCCCCACGCCTCGTTCACCGCGTCGACGGAGCCGTACCGCGCCGCCAGCCAGTCCCGGAACGCCGCGGCCGACACGTCGCAGTAGCAGCGCGCGTTGCCGCCGCCGAGCTCGTTGCTCACGTGCCAGAGCCGCACCGCCGGGTGCCGCCCGTACCGCCGGGCGAGCGCGTCGACGAACCGCAGCGCGTACCGGCGGAACACCGGGCTGCTCGGGCACCAGGCCAGCCGGCCCCCGGGCGGCTGCTGGTACAGGTCCGCGTCCCGCGGCAGCACCTCGGGGTGCGCGGTGTGCAGCCAGGACGGGGGCGCGGCGGTCGGCGTCGCGAGGTCGATGCCGATGCCGTGGGCGTGCAGCAGCGCGACGACCTCGTCGAACCACGCCCAGTCGAGGACCCCGTCCGCGGTCTCGACGAGCCCCCAGGAGAAGACGCCCAGCGTCACGAGGTTGACGCCCGCCTCGGCCATCAGCCGCACGTCCTCGTCCCAGACCTCGCGCGGCCACTGCTCGGGGTTGTAGTCGCCGCCGTACGACAGCCCCTCGGTGGGCCACGCGAACGGTCGCGGACCGGGGCCGGCGGCGGGGACGACGGCGCTCACGGCGTCAGGCACGGGCCCGCTCCCGCCGTGCAGCGCCCGCCTCGTCGATCGGCACCCACGCGCCGAGCCCGTGGTCGTAGCAGACCGAGTTGTCGATGCCCTCGCGCGCGGGCGCCGTGTCGCCCTCGCGCCCGACGCTGCCGACGCGGTCGGGGTCCGGCGCGGCGAGCGCGAGCATCTTCGTGTAGTCGTGGTGCGGGTCGAGGATCACGGCGTCGGCGGGCCCGCGCTCGACGACCCGGCCGCGGTACAGCACCAGGATCTCGTCGGAGAAGTGCCGGGCGGTGGCCAGGTCGTGGGTGATGTAGAGGACGGCCAGGTTGTCCTCGCGCTGCAGGCGGCCGAGCAGGTTGAGCACGCCGAGCCGGATGGAGACGTCGAGCATCGACACCGGCTCGTCGGCGATCAGCACCTGCGCGCCGGGCGCGAGCGCGCGGGCGATGGCGACGCGCTGGCGCTGCCCGCCCGACAGCTCGTGCGGGCGCCGGGCGGCGATCTCCTCCGCGGGGTGCAGGTTGACCCGCTCGAGCATCTCCAGCACCCGGGCGTGGGTGGAGGCGGCGTCGTGCGTGCGGTGGTGGATCCGCAGGGGTCGCGCGACGTGGTGCTCGACGGTGTGGAACGGGTTGAGGGAGGCGAACGGGTCCTGGAACACCATCTGCACGTGCCGCTGGTACACCGAGCCCATCACCGGCGTCCGGTCGTCCAGCTGCACGTCGATCCGGCCGGCGGAGGGCTTCTCCATCCGCGTGAGCAGCTTGGCGATGGTCGACTTGCCGGAGCCGGACTCCCCGACGAGCGCCACGGTGCGCCGGGGCACCAGGTCGAACGAGACCCGGTCGACGGCCCGCAGGGTGCTGCGCCGCAGGCCGGAGCGCAGCGCGTAGTCCTTGGTCAGCTCGGTCACGTGCACGCTGGTCATGCGGGGGCCTCCTCGTCGAGGTCGATGCCGTCGCGGATGAACGCGCCGCGGTCGCCGGACAGGCTCGGGAACGAGCCCAGCAGCCGGCGGGTGTAGGGGTGGGCGGGGGAGCGGTGCAGCCGGGTGGCCGTGTCGAGCTCGACGATCTCGCCGGCGAGCATCACCGCGATCCGGTCGCTGATCTCGAGCAGCAGGGGCAGGTCGTGCGTGATGAACACGACCGCGAAGTCGAGCTCGTCGCGCAGCCGGACGATCTCCCGGAGGATCTCGCGCTGCACGACCACGTCGAGCGCGGTGGTCGGCTCGTCCATGATCATGATCTGCGGCTCGAGCAGCATCGCCATCGCGATCATCACGCGCTGCCGCATGCCGCCGGAGAGCTCGTGCGGGTACGACCGCAGCCGGCCCGGGTCGACGCCGACGCGGGTGAGCACCTCGGCCGACCGGGCCCGGCGCTGCGACCGCGACATCCGGGTGTGCGCACGCAGCGTGTCGTCCAGCTGCGCGCCGACCGTGCGCACCGGGTTCAGGGAGTTCATCGCGCCCTGGAACACCATCGACAGCTGGGACCAGCGGAACCGCCGCAGCGGCTCGTCGTCGAGCGCGAGCAGGTCGACGTCCTGCCCGTCCCGGTCGTGGAACACCACGGACCCCGACGCGATCCGCGCCGGCGCCTGGTGCAGCCGGTTGACCGCGTAGGCGAGGGTCGTCTTGCCGCAGCCGGACTCGCCGGCCAGGCCGAGGATCTCGCCGCGGCCCAGCTGCAGGCTGGCGTTCTTCACGGCGGTGACGGGCTGCTCGACGTCGTAGACCACGGTGAGGTCGGTGACGGTGAGCACCGGGCGCCGGTGCGGCGCGGACGGGTGCGGGACGGTGTCGGTGAGCGTGGTCATGCGGACCTCCTGCCGGCCTGGCGGCGCAGCGCCTGCTGCTCCGTGCGCTGCGCGGCCTTCGCGCGGCGGCGTGCGGTGCGGACGTTCTTCAGGCGGGGGGTTGATGATCTCGTCGATGGAGAAGTTGACCAGCGACAGGCCCATGCCGAACAGGGCGATGACGAGGCCCGGCGGCACGAACCACCACCAGGCGCCGAGCGGGAGAGCGAAGCCGTTCTGCGCGTAGAACAGCATGGTCCCCAGGGTCGAGGCGTTCGAGGCGCCCAGGCCGAGGAACGACAGGCCGGCCTCGCCGAGGATCGCGGCGATCACGGCGTACACGAACTGCGACGCGAGCACCGGCAGCAGGTTCGGCAGGATCTCGACGCCGATGACCCGCCACGGCTTCTCGCCCGACAGCCGGGACGCCGCCACGTAGTCCCGGGACCGGACGGACAGGGTCTGCGCGCGGAGCACCCGCGCGGACGCCGCCCACGAGGTCAGCGCGAGCACCACCGCGATGGTCCACAGGCCGCGGCTCTCGCGCGGCACGAAGCCGGAGATCACGATGACCAGCGGCAGGCCGGGGATCACGAGGAACACGTTGGAGAGCAGGGAGAAGCCCTCGTCCGCGGCGCCGCCGAGGTACGCGCCGTAGATGCCGAAGAACGCCGACAGCACCGTGGCGAGCACGCCCACCATGAGGCCGATCTGCAGCGACCCCCGGGTGGCGTGCGCCAGCTGCGCGAGCACGTCCTGGCCGGTCTGCGTGGTGCCCAGCCAGTGCTCGGCCGACGGGCCGCTGAGCCCCACGTCGCTGATCGCGTCGGGGTCGCCGACCAGGTACGGCCCCACCACGCCCAGCAGCACGACGCCCGCGATGAGCACGAGGCCGGTGGCGAGCCACGGGGTCATCGTCGGCAGCAGCAGCCGCCACGCGGGGCGGGCGCGGCCGGGCCGGCGGTCCGGCCCGTCGGCGTTCGCGGTGCCGGGTCCGGCGGGAGCCTCGACGGGGCCGCCGGGGCCCTCGAGGGCCACCTGCACGTCCGGTCCGATGTTGGTCATCTCTGCGCCGCCCCTCAGGCCTTCGCGCGGGTGCGCGGGTCGATGAGGCCGTACAGCAGGTCGACGACGAGGTTCGCGCCGAGCACGGCCAGGGTGATGAACAGGAACACGCCCTGCATGAGCGCGTAGTCGTTGTTGGTGACGGCGGCCAGCAGCCGCGACCCGATGCCGGGGTAGGAGAACACCTGCTCGGTCACGACCGACCCCGAGACGACGAAGCCCAGCGAGATGGCGAAGCCCGCGACCGACGGCAGCACGGCGTTCCGGGCGGCGTAGCTCCGCAGGATCTGGCCCTGCGGCAGGCCCTTCGCGCGGGCGGTGAGCACGTAGTCCTCGGAGAGCGTGGAGACCATCATGTTCCGCATCCCGAGCAGCCAGCCGCCGATGGACGCCACGACGATGGTCAGCGCGGGGACGAACCCGTACTCGATCGCCGAGCCGATGAACTCCGGCGTCCACCCGGGGTCCAGCACGACGTCGTAGCCGCCCTGCGAGGGGAACCACCCGAGCACGCGGGACAGCAGGTAGACGAGCACGAGGGCGAGCCAGAAGTACGGCACCGCCGCGAGCAGCGTGGTCAGCGGCACCGCCGAGTCCAGCCAGGTGCCGGGCCGCCAGCCGACGAACGCGCCGAGCAGGACGCCGATCGTCGCGGCGATCACGGTCGCGATGCCGACGAGCACCACCGTCCAGGGCATCGAGGTCCCGATGACCTCGCTGACGGGGGTGGGGAAGTAGGTGACGGAGACGCCGAGGTCGCCGTGGACGAGGTTCGACAGGTAGGTCCCGTACTGCTGGAGCAGGGAGTCGGAGGTGTCGCCGCCGAGCAGGGCCGCGTAGGCCTCGCGCGTCTCGGGCGTGACCGTCCCGCCGCGCTGCTGGAGCTTGGCCAGCAGGATGTCGACGGGGTTGCCCGGCAGCAGCCGGGGGATGAGGAAGTTGAGGGTGACGGCGGCCCACAGGGCGACCGCGTAGAAACCGAGCTTGCGCAGGACGTAGTTCACGAGGGCGACCCCTTTGCTCGACGCGGGTGGCGGACGAGGTGCCGGGGCCGGGCGCGGACGCCCGGCCCCGGGGCGCCTCAGCCCTCCGCGGGCTCCAGGTGCTTGAAGATCTCCGCCGCGTCGAAGGCGGACCACACCGCCGGGAACGCGTACATGTCGTCCTCGGTGGGCCACCCGGTGAAGCGGGCGGTGTTCCACTCGCTCGTGGTGCCGCCCGTGAGGATCGGGATGTACGGCATCTCCTCGACGACCGCCGCCTGGATGGTGTCGAAGTACGGCTGCCGCGCCGCGGCGTCGTCCAGCGGGAGCGTCTTCAGCGCCTCGAGCGCGGCGTCGACCTCCGGGTCCGCGAACCGGGAGTAGTTGTTGCCGGCCGGCTCCCCGACGGGGGCGCCCGCCGCGGACGCGAAGAAGTACGTGTACAGGTAGTACGGGTCGGGCGCCGGCCCCTGCCACAGCGAGTCGATCGCGAGCTGGAAGTTGCCCTGCGTGCGGCGCTCCGTCCACTCGTTCCAGGACGACTGCGCGGTCTGCAGGTCGATGCCGGCGGCCTTGGCCTGCTGCGCGATGGTCTGCACGGCGGTGATGTAGTCGGTCCAGCCGGTCACGACCTCGACCGTCACCGTGAGCTTCTGGCCGTCCTTGGCGTAGATCCCGTCGGACCCCTTGACCCAGCCGGCGGCCTCGAGCACCGCCGCGGCGCCCTCGGGGTCGGCCTTCTCGGGCGCGACGGGCTCCTCGACCGCGGAGGAGATCCAGGACTCCTGCGTCGAGGTCAGCGCGAAGGTCGGCGAGATCTCCGACGCCGTCTCCTCGAAGGCCAGCTGGTTGAGCTGGGTCCGGTCCATCGCGAGGTACAGGGCGTGCCGGACGGCCGGGTCGGTCTGCGGGCCGGAGCACCCCAGCTCCACGCTGGAGCACGTGGCCAGGACCATCTGGCTCTGCGCCGCGGTCAGGGTGTCGTAGCCCGGGAAGTTCTCGGCGACGTTCTGGATGTCCGGCACCGGGCCGGTCTGCCAGTCGATGGTGCCGTTGGCGATGCCGTCGGCCCCGGCGGTGTTGCCGGACAGCGACAGGAACCGGATGGTCGTCACGGCGGGCTCGCCGCCCCAGTAGTCGGGGTTCGCGGTGTAGGTGAAGGCCTGCGGCTTGAAGTCGCCGAGCGTGTACGCGCCGGTGCCGACCGGGTCCTCGACCACGTCGGAGGTCGGGTCGACGTCCGCCCACAGGTGCTCGGGGACGATCGGCACGCTCGCGAGCACGTCCGGGCCCTGCACGAACGCCGGCGCGTCGAAGGTGAAGGTCACGTGCGTGTCGTCGGTCGCCGTCGCCGTGCCGGCGTAGCCGACGTTGTTGATGGCGGGCGTGCTCGCGAGCAGGTCGAACGTGAAGACCACGTCGTCGGCGGTGAACGGCTCGCCGTCGGTCCAGGCGGCGTCGTCGCGCAGGGTGACCTGCAGCTCGGTGCCGTCCTCGTTCCAGGTGTAGTCGGTGCCGAGCAGGGGGACCGGGTCGGACTCCTGCGCCTTGTTGATGAAGAACAGCGGCTCGTAGATGGCGCCGAGGCCGCCGATCCGGGACGGGGAGAACGGGTTGAAGTTGACCTGGTAGTCGCCGGACTGGCCGGTGTAGGCGACGAGCGTGGCGCCGTCGCCGGACGCGCCCGTGCCGCCGCCGCCGTCGTCGCCCCCGCTGCAGGCGGTCGCCAGGAGCGCGACGGCCGCGACGGCCGCGGCGGTCGGGAGGAGGCGGCGGGACGGCCGCCGGTGCGCGTGTGCTGACCTGAGGAACATCGCTGGTCCTTTCCACCCGTCGCGGGCGACGGTCTGGTCGAGGCCGCGGCAGTGCGGCTCGCACATATCGTTACGTGCTTAAATTAACCATGTCAAGATATGGTCGGGACATGCGAGCCCCGTCCCGCGCCGCCACGGGCGCGCTCGTCCTCGACCTCGTCCGCACCCACGGCACCGTCAGCCGCGTGGAGCTCGCCGACCGGTCGGGGCTCACCGCCGCCACCATCACCCACGTCGTCCGGGACCTTCTGGCCGAGGGCCTGCTGCGTGAGGTCGGCCGCCTGACCGGCGGCGTCGGGTCGCCTCGGCGGCTCCTGGAGCTCGACGCGGGCGCGGGCTACGCGGTGGGCGTCCAGCTCGACCGCTCCGCGAGCAGCGTCGTCGTCACCGACTTCGCCGGGCGCCGCGTCGCCTCCACCGGGGTGCGCGGCGCCGGCCGTGGCCGGCCGGAGGAGACGCTCCCCGTGCTCGCGCGGCACATCGACCTCCTGCTCGAGGGTGCGGGCATCGCGCGCGGGCGGGTGCTCGGGGTGGGGCTCGTGACCCACGGGCCGCAGGACCGGGAGCGCGGGACGGTGCTGACCGGCCAGCCGACCCCGGAGTGGCGCGGGTTCCCGCTGACCTCGACCCTGTCGGGGCTGCTCGACCTGCCGGTGCTCCTGGAGAACGACGCCACCGCGGCCGCCGTCGGGGAGCAGTGGGTCGGCGCCCTCGACGTCGACACGTTCGGGGTGCTCTACATGGCCACGGGCATCGGCGGCGGCGTCGTCGCCGGGGCGGAGGTCTACCGCGGCGGGACCGGGAACCCCGTCGAGGTCGGCCACATCCCCGTCGACCCCGGCGGTCCCGCGTGCGCCTGCGGCAACCGCGGCTGCGTGGAGGCGCTCGCCGGGCCCGGCGCCGTGGTCGCCGCCGCGACGCGGGAGCCCGGCCTCGCCGCGCGGCTGCGGCTCGACGGCCGCCCCGACGCCCGGCTCGCCGACTTCCAGCGGGTGGCGCGGGCCGCCGTCGCGGGTGACCCGGTGCCGCTCGCGCTCGTGGAGGCCTCCGCCCGGCGGCTGGGCACCGCGGCCGTCACGCTGATGAACCTGTTCGACCTCGATACCGTCGTGCTCGCCGGGCCGGCGTTCGGCGTCGCCGGCGCGCTGTACGTCGACCGCGCGCAGGAGGTCGTCGACGCCGGCGCGCTCGCCCGCCTGCTGCGCCCCGTCCGCGTCCGGCTGTCCCGCGACGTCGGGGTGTCGGCGGCCGTCGGCGGCGCGCTGGTCGTGCTGCGGTCGGCCCTCGGTCGCCCCGCGCCCGCGGCACCCGCCGAGCTCACGTCCGCCTGATCCGCACCACCGACTCGAAGGAGAGCCCGTGACCCCCGACCGCCACCCCGCCCCCGCGACCTGCGACCGGCCCGGCTGGACCGTCCTGCGCCGCGACGGCGTCGCCGTCGTCCTCGCGCACCCGGAGCGCGGCCTGCCCCAGGTCCAGCACTGGGGCGCCGACCTCGGCCCGCTCGACCCCGCCGACCTCGCCGGGCTGCGCGCCGCCGCCGACCGGCAGGCGCCTCCCGGGACGCTCGACGCCGCCGGCCACCCCAGCCTGCTCCCGCAGGAGCCGGACGGCTGGCCCGGCCGCCCGGGGCTGCAGCTCGTGCGCGACGGGGTGCCGCTCCTGCCCGCCTGGACCCCCGCGGCGGTCGAGGTGCACCCCTCCGGGCACGCGGTCGACGTGGTCGCCGAGGACCCCGCGGCCGGCCTGACGCTGCGCTCGCGGCTGCACCTCGCGCCGGGCGGCCTGCTCGCGGTGGAGCACCGGGTCGAGGTGGCGGCGGACGCCCCGGGACCGGTGGAGGTGCAGGCGCTCGAACCGGCGCTGCCCGTCCCCACGCGCGCCGACCTCGCCACGACGTTCTCGGGCCGCTGGACCCGGGAGAAGGTGCCCGCGACCGGGCCGCTGCCCCGCGGCAGCCTCGCCCGGCAGACCCGCCGGGGCAGGCCGGGCCACGACCACCCGTGGCTCCTCGCGCTGTCCGCCGCCGCGCCGCGGGACCGGGACGGCGAGCTGTGGGCGGTCCACCTGGCCTGGCCCGCCGACGCCACCTACCGGACCGACCGGCTGCCGGACCAGCCGACGCTGCTCGGCGCCGGCGAGCTGCTCCGCGCGGGCGAGCTCGTGCTCGCGCCGGGGGAGGGGTGGACCGCGCCGACCGCGTGGTTCGCCTGGTCCGACGCGGGGCTCGACGGCATCACCGCGCGGTTCCACGGGTACCTCCGGTCCCGCCCGCAGCACCCCCGAGCGCCGCGGCCGCTGGTGCTCAACACCTGGGAGGCCGTGTACTTCGACCACGACCCGGCGACGCTGCTGCGGCTGGCCGAGCGGGCGGCCGCGATCGGCGTCGAGCGGTTCGTCCTGGACGACGGCTGGTTCCTGGCCCGCCGCGACGACACCCAGGGGCTGGGCGACTGGGTGGTCGACCGCACGGTGTGGCCCGACGGGCTCGGCCCGCTCGCCGACCGGGTGCACGCCCTCGGGATGCAGTTCGGGCTCTGGTTCGAGCCGGAGATGGTGAGCCTCGACTCCGACGTCGCGCGGGCGCACCCGGACTGGCTGCTGCACGACCCCGCCCAGGTCCCGGGCCCGGACGGCCTGTCGTTCCGCACCCAGTTCGTGCTCGACCTCGCCCGGCCGGAGGCCTACGCCCACGTGCTCGGGCAGATGGACGCGCTCGTCGCGGAGCTGGGGATCGACTTCATCAAGTGGGACCACAACCGCGACCTCGTCGACGCCCGGCACGCGGGCCGGCCGGGGGTCGACGTCCAGACGCGCGCCACCCTCGCGCTCGTCGCGGAGCTGAAGGCGCGGCACCCCGGGCTCGAGATCGAGTCCTGCTCGTCGGGAGGCGCCCGCTCGGACCTCGGGATCCTGGAGGTCACCGACCGGGTGTGGGCGTCCGACTCGAACGACGCGGTCGAGCGGCAGGACATCCAGCGGTGGACGCAGCTGCTGCTGCCCCCGGAGCTGGTCGGCGCCCACGTCGGCCCGCCGACCGCGCACAGCTCCGGCCGGACCGTCGACCTGTCCTACCGCCTCGCGACCTCGCTGATGGGCTCCGCCGGGTTCGAGTGGGACGTGCTGTCCTGCTCGGACGAGGAGGTCGCCGTGCTGACCCGGTTCGCGGGGCTGTACCGCGAGCTGCGGCCGCTCATCCACACCGGCGTCGCCGTCCACGCCGACGTCCGCGACCCCGCGCTGCGGGTCACCGGCGCCGTGGCCCCCGACGGCTCGGCGGGGGTCTGGACGGTCGCGACCGTGGCCGCGCTGGAGGACGCGCGCCCCGAGCCGGTGCGGCTCCACGGGCTGCGGCCGGCCACGCGGTACCGCGTCCGGGTGCGCGACGAGGTCGGTGCCGCGCGGTGGGGGTGGATCACGCCGCCGTGGCTGGCCGCGGGCGAGGTCGAGCTGCCCGGGAGCGTGCTCGGCACGGTCGGGCTGCAGATCCCCGCGCTCTGGCCCGCGCAGGCGCTCGTGCTGCACGTGACGGCGCTCGGCTGAGACCGGCCGCGCCGGCCACCCGTGCCGCGCGGGTCAGCGCCGCCGCGGCGCCGTCGACCCGCGCGGCACGACCCGGATGCCGGGCGTGCGGGTGGTCCCGGGGGAGCGTCCCTCGACGGCCCGCAGCAGCACCTCGGCGGTCAGCGCGCCCAGCTCGTGCACGTCGCGGCTCACCACCGACAGCGGCGGGTGGGAGATGCGGACGTTGGCCGAGTCGTCCCAGGCGAGGATCGACAGGTCCTCCGGCACTCGCACGCCCAGCCGCGTCGCCTCGCGCAGCCCGGCCAGCGGCATGAGGTCGTTGTCGTAGACGATCGCGGTGGGCGGCTCCGGGAGCGCCAGCAGCTCGGCCGTCCGTGCCGCGCCGCTCGCGTCGCCGTAGTCGCCCTCGCGCGCCACCCCCACGGCACCCGCCTCGGCCACCGCCTCGTGGAACGCCACGCCGCGCAAGCGGGTGTGCCGGTATCGCTGCGGGCCCGACACCCAGCCGATCCGGCGGTGACCCAGGTCCACCAGGAACCGCACCGCGGTGCGCATCGCGCCGTCGTTGTCGTAGTCGACGACCCACCGGCCCTCCCCGGGCTCGCCGCCCAGGAGCACCGCCGGCAGCGCGAGCTCGCGGCACGCCTCCTCCCGCGGGTCGCCGTCGACCAGGTCCGAGATCACGACGGCGTCGACCAGCCGGTCCTGCGCCCAGCGCCGGTACGCCACGAGCTCCGCGTCCAGGTCGGGCACCACGTGCACGAACACGCTGGCACCGCGGGCGTCGAGCTCCTCCTCCATGCCCGCGAGGAGGTCCGCGTAGAAGGGCTCCAGCGCGCCGTCGTCGTCGGCCGGCAGCAGCGCCAGCCCCACGCGGACGCCCTGGCCGCCCCGGTTCCGTGCCGGGTTCAGCGTCATGCCCCGCAGCATCGCACGGGCGGCGGGTGCGCACGGGTCGCACCGCAGGCCAGGCGCACGCGGGCGCCGCGCCAGGGCGTGCCATGCTGAGCGCCATGGACGGCGTCGAGGGCGTGCGGGCGGCTCCCCGGCGCGGGGGCAGGGCGCCGTCGACCAGCCGCAGCCAGGTGCTGGACCTGGTCCGGACGCGCGCGCCGATCAGCCGCGTCGAGCTCGCCGAGCTCACCGGGCTCACCCAGGCGGCGATCTCGCACACGGTGCGCGCCCTGCTCGCCGAGGGGCTGCTGCGGGAGACCGGCGACCGCGAGTGGACCGGCGGGAAGCCGCGCGTCATGCTCACGCTCGACCCCCTGGCGCGGTGCGCGGTCGGCGTGCAGCTGGGCGCCGACTGGCTCGTGGTCGTGATCACCGACGTGCGCGGCGCCGTGGTCGCGCGCACCCGGGTCCGCGGCGCCCGGCGGCACGAGCCGGACGCCGTCGTGCAGACCATCGCCCGGCACGTCGACGTGCTCCTGCGGGCGTCGGGCGTCGGGCGGCGCAGCGTCGTCGGGCTCGGGCTGGCCGTCCCCGGCACCCTCGACCTGGACGCGGGGGCGATCGCGGTGTCCCGCTCGCTCGACCGGTGGCAGGGCTTCCCGGTGCGGTCCCGGCTGGGCGCCGCCGTCGGGCTGCCCGTCGTGATGGACAACGACGCCACGGCCGCCGCGGTGGGGGAGTACTGGGCCGGCCGGACCGTCGGCTCGGCGGCGCACTGCACGCTGTACATGGGCGCGGGCATCGGGGCCGGCATCGTCGTCGGCGGCGCCGTGTACCGGGGCGCCAGCGGCAACCCCGGGCCGCTCGGGCAGATGCACCTGCACCGCGAGGGCCACGCCCCCGGACCCACCCTCGAGGAGCTCGCCGCCCCGCACGCCGTGGCTCGACGGGCCCGACGCGCGGTCGCCGAGGGGCGGCGGACCACCGCGCGGCTCAGCGCCGACGCGGACCCGATCACCGACTTCGGCGCCGTCGCGACCGCCGCCGTGCAGGGCGACGCCCTCGCCGTCGAGCTCGTCGAGGACTCCGCCGAGTACCTCGCCGACGCCGCGGTGACCGTCGCCAACCTGCTCGACGTCGACTCCGTGGTGCTCGCCGGGCCCGCGTTCAGCACCGCCGGCTCCCTGTACGCGGCGGTGGTCGAGCGCCGGCTGCGGGCCGAGCTGCACGCGGCGGCGCGGCACGGGGTCCGGGTGGCGCTCGCGGCGCACGTGGCGGACGCCGCGGCGGTCGGCGCGGCGGCGCTGGTCCTGCAGGAGGAGCTGGCGCCGCGGCGGCGGTGATCCCGGCGCCGGGCCCGCTCAGCCCGCCCGGCTCAGCATCGCCAGGCTCACCGCGTCGATCATCAGCCCCTCGTCGTGCCGCACCCACCGGGCCCCGGTGCTGCGCCGCTCCTCGGGGGTCGCGAACCGGTACCGGTAGAGGCGCGCCCGCACCCACCGTGGGCGCTGCCCGTCGAACGGGTCGTGCGCGAGCAGCCGCAGCGTCGACCGGTCGGCCTCCAGGAGCCTGCCGAGGAACGGCACGAACCACTGCAGCTGCGCCGACGACCCGAGCGCGAGGAACCACATCAGCCAGTCGAGCCGCAGGTGGTACGGCGCGTACTGCCGCGGCAGCCGCCGCACGTCGCCGGGCTTGCCGCGGAACTCGTACTCCCGCCACGTCGACCCCGGTCCCGGGTCGGCGTCGAGCGTCCCCTCGACGACCACCTCGGTGCGCCGGCGTGTGATGCTGCCGAAGGCCCCGTAGGCGTTGACCAGGTGCCACACGTTGAACGACGCGTTCATGCGCTGGTTCCTCGACACGAGGTTGCGCAGGGGCCACCAGGACAGCACGACGCACAGGGCGCTGACGGCGAGCACCACGACGACGAACCCCAGCGACGGGTCCGCGGTCGCGGCGCTCGTCACGTCGACGCCCACGAGTCCCAGGACGGCGTCCCAGGCGCGGTCGTCGACGGCGGCGGCGGCCAGCACGATCGTCAGCCAGTTCAGCCAGGCGAAGTTCCCCGACAGCACCAGCCAGAGCTGCGTGACGATCATGACGCCGGCGGCGACGCTCGCCACGGGCCCGGGGATCAGCAGCCCGAACGGCACGACCAGCTGCGTCACGTGGTTGGCGACCACCTCGACGCGGTGCAGCGGCCGGGGCAGCAGGTGGAACAGCCGGCTCGCCGGCCCGGGCATCGGCTGCGTCTCGTGGTGGTAGTACAGCGCCGTCAGGTCCCGCCACGCCGGGTCGCCGCGCCACTTGATGAGCCCCGCGCCGAACTCGAGCCGGAACACCAGCCACCACAGCAGCGCCAGGACGGTCCAGGGCGGGGCCACCCGGTCCGACCCGAGGAACGCCACGAGGAACCCCGCCTCGAGCAGCAGCGACTCCCACCCGAACCCGTAGAAGGTCTGCCCGACGTTCACCACCGACAGGTACAGGACCCACAGGACGCCGAACGCGACGAGCGGCACCCACGGCGGGCCCTGCTGCGGGAGGCCGAGGACCAGCGTCGCCGCGACCAGCACGCCGACCCAGCCGACGACGAGCACCAGGCGGTCGGAGTACCGCCAGAAGAACAGGCTCGGCGACGCGCGCCACGGCACGTGCGCGGTGAACCGGGGCACCGGCAGCAGGCCGTGCTCGCCGAGCAGCGGCCGGAACTGGCGGAGCACCGCCACGAACGCCAGCACGTACACGGCCGCGACGCCCCGCTGCACCACGGACCGCGCCACCGTGTACTGCTCGGCGTCGAACCACTCGGCGTCGAACCACTCCATCCCGGACCCCCGCGTGCACGCCGGCCGCGGGCCGGCCGGCCCCTCGACCGCCCCGCGCGATGGCACCAGCGTCGCCGCTGACGCCTGCGGACGCGACCGGGCTCGCGAGGGGCGGGCGGGCGCTGTGCCGACGGGGGTTGTCACCGTGACGGTAGCGATATATCGTTAGCGTCATGAGACACCATGACGAGAACGACAGCGAGGGCCGCGACGAGCGGTCCGGTCGCGGCCCGCGAGGGTCGCACGAGGGGCACGGGCCGTTCGGCGGCCACGAGGGCCACGGCGGCCACGGAGGTCAGGAGGGTCACGGCGGCCACGAGGGCCACGGCGGCCACGGCGGGGGCTTCGGGGGCCGCGGGCCGCGGGGCGGGGTCGGACCGGGCTTCGGACCCCGGCTCCGGACCGGGTTCGGGCCCGGGGGACCGGGGGTTGGCCCCCGCGTCGGGCGGCCCCGCGGGGGGCCGGGGCCCCGCGGGCCGCGGGGACGTGCGCATCGCGGTCCTGCTGCTGCTCGCCGAGCAGCCGATGCACGGGTACCAGCTGATGGAGGCCATCGCCGAGCGCAGCGGCGGCCGGTGGCGGCCGAGCCCGGGCGCGATCTACCCGACGCTCAACCTGCTCGAGGACGAGGGCGTGCTCACGCTCACGGCGTCCGCCGGGCGCAAGCTCGCGACGCTCACCGAGGAGGGCAGGGCGCTGGTCGAGCGGGAGTCCGCCGGCTGGCCCGACCCGTTCGCGACGGATTCGGAGGAGCAGGGCGTCGACCTGCGCGCCGAGCTCGGGCAGCTGCACGAGGCGGTCCGCTCGGTGGCCCGCGGCGGCACGGAGCCGCAGCGGGTGCGGGCGGCGGAGATCCTCGCCGACGCCCGGCGGTCGGTGTACCGGCTGCTGGCGGGCGACGAGCCGACGGCCTGACGCCTGCCGGGCGCGAGACCGCGCGCGGCCGGCCCAGGCGTGGGCGCTCAGTCCAGGTGGTGGCAATCAGCCCCAGGTGGGCGCGGTCAGCCCCAGGCGTGCGCGCGTGCGGCGAACTCCGCCGGGTCGCTGTGCACCGGGATGACGCACATGAGGTGGCCGCCGGGCACGCGCAGGGTCCGGCACTCCAGCCACCCGCCGACCTCGACCGCCCCGAGCGCGAGCAGCCGCTCCGTCTCGGCGGCGATGTCGTCGGTCTCCATGTCCAGGTGGTACCGCGCGGCCTCGCCGATCGACTGCACGGCGGTCACCAGGCCGGGCACGGGGTCGTCGAGGTGCGTGAACTGCTCCTCGCCGGGCACGGGCCAGCTCCGGACGCCGGTCGCCCCGGACCAGAACGTCGCGGCGGCGGTGGCCTCGGCGTGCGGGGCGTCGATGAGCAGGGTCGAGATCCGGCTGCGGTGCACGGGTCCTCCCGGGTCGGGGTCGGTACCCGGACCGTAGCGCGGCCGCCCGCCGCTGACGAGGGTCCGCGAGGGCCCGAGCCGTGCGGCCCGGGCCCTCGCGGGTGCCGGCTCAGTCCTCCGCGAGGATGCCGGGGATCTGGCCCAGGGCCTCCCGCATGCCCTCGAGCATGCCCATCTCGACCAGCTGCTGCATCGCCTCGGCGCTGGGGAACCGGGACGTGATGGTCATCCGGGTGCCGTCGGCGGTCTCGGTGAGCTCGACGCGGCCGACGGTGACCGGCATCGCGTCGTCGGGCCGGCCGGACGCGTCGGCGAAGCCGTCCTCGAACTCCAGGGAGCGCGGCTCGTCGACGGCGAGGAACCGCCACCAGCCGTGCGCCCGCTCACCCTCGGGCCCCGTCATGTGGTACTTCGCGCCGCCGCCCTCCGCCAGGTGGTGCTCGGTGAACGTCGCCGGCCACGTCGGCGGGCCCCACCAGCGCTCGAGCTGCCGGGGGTCGGACCAGAGCCGCCACACGCGCGCCGGCGGTGCGTGGAGCTCGGAGACGATGGTCAGCGTCAGGGCGTCGGTGTCCTTGATCGTGTCCACGACCGTCATGGGGCGTCACCTTCCTGTGCGTCGTCGAGGAGCGCCTCGATGCGGTCGATCCGGCCGCGCCAGATGTCCTCGAGCTGGTCGAGCAGCCGTGCGGCCGCCCGGATGGTCGAGACGTCGGCGTGGACGATCTGCTCGCGGCCCTGCCGCTGCTTGACCACGAGGTGCGCCCGCTCGAGCACCGCGACGTGCTTCTGCACGGCCGCGAAGCTCATCGCGTACGACTGGGCGAGCGTGCTCACCGACGCCTCGCGGCGCAGCACCCGGGTGACGATGTCGCGCCGGGTGGCGTCGGCCAGCGCGGCGAACACGCGGTCCACCTCGTCGGGGTCCAGCTGACGTGCAACCATGTAGTTGTACGTTACGCACCGCGGCCCGGCACCACAAGACCCCCGGGGCGGGCACACTGGTCCGGTGCTCACCGCCGGACTCGTGCTCGCCGCCCTCGCGGCCCTCGTGCACGTCTACATCTTCACGCTGGAGTCGCTGACCTGGACGTCCGCCCGGACGCGGGCGACGTTCGGCACGACCCCCGAGCAGGCGGAGGCCACGAAGGAGCTCGCCTTCAACCAGGGCTTCTACAACCTGTTCCTCGCCGTGGTGACCGCGGTGGGCGTCGTCGTCGTCGCGACCGGCAGCACCGGGGTCGGCGCGGCGCTGGTGCTCGCCGGCACGGGGTCGATGCTGCTGGCCGCGCTGGTGCTCGTGCTGTCGTCGCCCACCAAGGCGCGCGCCGCCGCGGTGCAGGGCGTGCTGCCGCTGCTCGCGGTCGTCGCGACGGTGATCGCCCTCGCGGCCTGACCGGCCTGACCCGGCCTGAACCGCCGGCCTGAACCGCCGGCCTGAACCGGCCCGACCCGCCGGCCTGAACCGGTCTGACCCGCCGGCCCCGACCGGTCCCGTGCGCCGCTAGGACGTGACGTCCGCCGTGGTGAACCGGGCCCACGCCAGCGAGCCGAACACCGCGACCCACGCGACCTGCACCAGCAGCCCGGTGCCGACCACGCCCCAGTCGACCTGCACCCGCAGGAACTCCGCGAAGTCGAACCAGTGGTGGGTCAGCAGGCCCGGGTGGATCGCCGACACCTGCGGCAGGGAGTCCAGCACCGTGGACACCACCGCCACGACGACCGTCGCGGCCATCGCCCCGACCGGGACCTCGGTGAGGGTCGAGAAGAACAGCCCGACCGCCACGAGCCCGGTCAGCGACAGCCCCACGTACCCGACGATCCCCGCGACGCGGAGCGCGCCCTCGCCGACCGGCACGGTGGAGCCGGACAGCAGCGTCACGTCGTCGAGCCCGAAGTAGATCGCGCCCACCACGAGCCCCGTCACGGCGACGGCCAGCACGGCTGCGGCCGCGAACGCCAGCGCCGCCACGGCCTTCACGGTGAGCAGGCGGGTGCGGGGCACGGGCACGACGAGCAGGTAGCGCAGCGTCCCGGCCGCGGCCTCGCCCGCGACCGCGTCACCGGACGCGATGCCGATGCACAGCGGCAGCAGGAACGGCAGGCACAGGAAGAGCGCCGCCACGACGAGGAACAGGCCGTTGCCCGTGACCTGGTCGATGAACGACGGCCCCTGCCCCGTGAGCGCGCTGTCCCGGGTGGCGAACAGGACCGTCCCCAGCAGCACGGGCACGAGCGCCAGCCCGACGAGGAGGACCTGGTTGCGCCGGCGGCCGAGGACCAGCCGGAGCTCCGAGCGCAGCAGCCGCGACCAGGCGACCGGTGCGGGTGCGGGTGCGGGTGCGGCTGCCACGGGGGGCACGGCGGCCGCCGTCGGCGATGCGTCAGCGAGCGACATCGAAGCCCTCCCCGGTCAGCTCGACGAACACCTGCTCCAGGTTCGGCCGCGCCACCTCGAACCCGACGAGGTCGATCCCGGCGTGCACGAGCGCGGCGGAGACCTTCTCCGGCGGGGTGGGGCCCAGCGCGGCGGTGAGCGCCACGGGGCCGTCGCCGGGGGCGGGCGGCGGCGGCTCGACCTCCGTCAGGCCGAGGCCGGTCAGCACGTCGGCCGCGGCACCGGCCTGGGCGGCGCGCGTCGTCACGACCAGCCGCGCCGCGCCGCGGTCGGTGAGCGCCGCACGCTCGCCCTGCAGCAGCAGGTGCCCGCGGCTCATGATCCCGACGTGCGTGCAGACCTGCTCGATCTCGGCGAGCAGGTGCGAGGACACCAGCACGGTCGCCCCGCCCTCCGCGAGCTCCCGCACCAGGTGCCGGACCTCCCGGGTGCCCTGCGGGTCCAGGCCGTTCGTCGGCTCGTCGAGCACGAGCAGGTCCCGCGGCTGCAGCAGCGCCGCCGCGAGCCCGAGCCGCTGCTTCATGCCCAGCGAGTACTGCCGGTACGGCTTCGCGGCGGCCGCCGACAGGCCGACGCGGTCCAGGGCCCGCTCCGCCCGCTGCCGCGAGGTGCGCGGGTCCGCGGTGGCGTCGCCCGCGTCCAGCCGCGCGAGGTTCGCGCGGCCCGACAGGTACGGGTGGAACGCCGGGCCCTCGACCAGCGCGCCCACCCGGGGCAGCACGCGCACGGACTCCTCGGGCATCGCCGCCCCGAGCAGCCACGCCCGTCCGGCGGTCGGCCGGGCGAGGCCGAGCAGCATCCGGATGGTCGTGGTCTTGCCCGAGCCGTTCGGCCCGAGGAACCCGTAGACGGCGCCGCGGGGGACGGCGAGGTCGATGCCGTCGACCGCGACCTGCCCGGACCGGAACCGCTTGGTCAGCCCCGCGGTCCGGACGGCGAGCCCGTCGTCCTCGGTCATGCCGCCGCGCGCAGGGTGTCCGCGGGGACGGCGCCGACCAGGACGCGGCCGTCGTCGGTCACGAGCACGCTGAGCAGCGTCGAGCTGAGCAGCCGGCCCTCGGGCACCGCGGTGGTGAGCTGCCCGTACAGGGCCGTGGTGTCGAGCTCCGGCCGCGTGACCTTGCCGTCCTCGTCGCTCGGCACGAACTCCTGGATCAGGTCCTGCGCCTCGTCCGAGCCGAGCACCCGCTCCGCCCCGGGGACCGTCGCGAGCGACCCGGTGTCGCCGCCGACGAGGCCGGCCACGTCGACGTCGCTCAGCGTGACGACGGTCGACCAGCCCTCGCCCGTCACCACCACGCCCTCCGGCAGCACCGCGTGCTCCGGGTCGGCGGGCACGGACGCCGGGTCGACCTCGGGGAGCGGCACGACGACCTCCTCGGTCGTGGCGCCGGCCGGCGCGGAGAACGCCAGTACGGAGTCGTCCGGCGCCGTGAACGCGACGTCGGTGAACCCGACCTCGAGCGACGGTGCGGCGTCGTCCTGGGTGGACCAGACCTGCACCCGGAGCGGGGCGGCCGTCTCGGCGTCGACCGCCACGACGACGCGCGACACCAGGGTCTCCTCGTCGGTGGGGCTCACCACCAGCTGGTAGGCGTCGCGGCCGGCGACGGTCGTCGGCTGGTCGACGGTCACGTCCGAGTGCTCCTCGGCCATGGCGAGCACCTGGGCGGCGGCCTGCTCGGGCGTCGGGAGGTCCGCGCCGGCCGGCGGGGTCGCACCCGCGCGCAGCTCCTCGGCCAGGGCGTCGTACCGGGCCTGGTCGGCGGGGTCGAGGGCGATGTGGGTGACGGCGTCGTCGCGCGAGGAGTACGTCCACGCCTCGGCGCCGTCGCGGACCACGGAGTACTCCGACGTCGCGCCGAGCAGGGACACGCGGGACCGGTCCGACCCGTCGGACCACACCCGCAGCGTCGAGGACCCGCCCAGCAGGTTGAGCGGGTCGGCGCCGGTCATCTCGGAGATCGGCAGCTCCGGCAGGCCCAGGCGCGCCGTGTAGACGACGGTGCCCTGCACCGGGGTCGGCTCGGCCTGCGCGACGCGCGTGAGCAGCTCCTCGGCGGTGACGTCCGGCAGGCCGGCGGAGTCCGCCGAGGCGAGCGCGGGCACGCCGATCGCGGCCGCCACGGCGACGGCGACGACGCCGGGCACGGCCCAGCGGGCGCGGGGGGACAGGGGACGACGCGGCGGGGTGGTGCGTGTCTGGACCATGCGTCCACTGTGCGCCCCCGAGGCTGAGGCGACGCTGAGAGGCGCCCCGGGCACCGGCGGGCCGCGTGCGTCGCCGCGGTGGGATGCTGCGGGGGTGCGGGTGCTGGTGGTGGACGACGAGCGCGGGCTGGTCAGCGCCCTGCGCAAGGGGCTCACGGCCGAGGGGTTCGCCGTCGACGTCGCCTACGACGGCGTCACGGGCCTGGAGCTGGGGGTCGACCGCGAGTACGACGCGATCGTCCTGGACGTCATGCTGCCGCGGCGCAACGGCTACGACGTCGTCACGGGCCTGCGCGCGGCCGGCGTCACCACGCCGGTGCTCATGCTGAGCGCGAAGGACGGCGAGCACGACGTCGCCGACGGCCTCGACGTCGGCGCCGACGACTACCTCACCAAGCCGTTCTCGTTCGTGGTGCTCGTCGCCCGGATCCGCGCCCTGCTGCGCCGCCCCGCGCAGGTCCGCGCCCCGGTGCTGACGGCCGGCGACCTCGTGCTGGACCCCGCCGCGCGGACCGTGACGCGGGCGGGGCAGCCGGTCGACCTCACCGCCCGCGAGCTCGCCCTGCTCGAGTACCTCATGCGGCACGCGGACCGCGTCGTCGGCAAGGTCGAGCTGCGCGACCACGTGTGGGACGGCCCCGGGGAGGACGGCAACGTCGTCGAGGTCTACGTCGGCTACCTGCGGCGCAAGCTCGGCCGGGACGCCGTGCTGACCGTGCGCGGCGCCGGCTACCGGGTCGCGGGGTGAGGCCGCCGGCCCGGTGGTCGCTGCGGGTGCGGCTCACGGTGCTCACCGCCGGGCTGCTCTGCGTGGCGCTGGTCGTCGGCGCGGTCGTGCTGAGCACCGTGCTGTCCCGCAGCCGGGTCGCCGCGGTCGACGACGTGGTCCGCGGCCGCGCGCTCACGGTGGCGGGCCTGGTGACGAGCGACCAGCTGCCCGACGCGCTCCCGGTGGCGGAGCCGGGCGAGATCGTCCAGGTCCTCGACCCCGAGGGCCGGGTGGTCGCGACGTCGCCGACGGCCAGCCGCACGCTGCCCGTGCTGCCGCCGGACGAGGTGGCGGTGCTCGCGGAGCGCGCGGCGGGCGCGACCGAGCCGCTGGTGGTGGGCACGCAGGGCTCCGGCTACGACGACGCCGCCCGCGCGGCGGTGCTGGTGCCCGCCGGCGGGGACGGCGCGGTCGTGGTGGCCACGCTGCCGCTCACCGAGGTCGAGGGGCTGGTGCGGGCGCTGCGGCTGTCGCTCGTGGGCGTGGTCCCCGCGCTGACCGCGCTGCTCGCGGTGGCGATCTGGGTGGCGCTGGGCCGCGCGCTGCGCCCGGTCGAGCGGCTGCGCTCCGCCGCGGCGCAGGTCGCCCGCGCCGGCGGCCCCGGGTCGCTGCCGGAGTCGGGGGCGGACGACGAGATCGGGGCGCTCGCACGGACGCTCAACGAGATGCTCGACCGGCTGGAGGTCGCCGCGGTCCGGCAGCGCGCGTTCGTCGCCGACGCCGCGCACGAGCTGCGGACCCCGGTCGCCGCCCTCGCCGCGACGCTCGACGTGGCGCGCACCCACCCCGCCGTGTACGAGCGGGCCGAGCTGGTCGACGACCTGTCGGCCGAGGTCCGGCGCATGCAGGCGCTGGTGGACGACCTGCTCCTGCTGGCGCGGCTGGGCTCGCGGCCGGTGCCGTCGGAGCCGGTGGACCTGGGCGCGGTCGCGCGGGACGCGGTCGCGCTCGCGGCCGCCGCCGCCGGGCGGGCCGACGTGACGGTCGACGTCCGCGGCGCCGGGCGGGCGCGCGGGGACGCGGTCGCGCTCGGGCGCGTGGTGCGGAACCTGAGCGACAACGCCCTGCGGCACGCGGCCGGGCGGGTGGTCGTCGACGTCCGGGACGGGAGCGTCGCGGTCGCGGACGACGGACCGGGCGTTCCGGAGCCCGACCGCGAGCGGGCGTTCGAGCGGTTCGTGCGCCTGGACGACGCGCGGGCCCGGGGCACGAGCGGCGGCAGCGGGCTCGGGCTGGCCATCGCGCGGGAGGTCGCCCGGGAGCACGGCGGCGACGTGGTGCTCACCGACGCCGAGCCGTCGGGGCTGCGCGCGGAGCTCCGGCTGCCGCGCTGAGGTCGTGGGCCGGGCCGGGTCGGTTGGGTCGGCCGGCCCGTCAGGACGGCAGCGACACCACGGCCGGGAGCCCGCCGTCCCGCACGCCGGCCAGCACCAGCGCCTCGTGCGGGACCACGGGCTCGGGCAGGTCGCGCAGCGGGAACCAGCGCATCGCCTCGGCCGTGTGCGCCTCCCGCACCGCGGGCTCCCCGCGCCACGCGCGCGCGACGAAGAACACGTCGCAGCGCTGCTCTACCGGCGGCCCGCCGCGCTCGAACCGGTGCAGGGTCGTCAGCGGCTGCAGGTCGGCCGGGTCGAGGGTGATGCCGGCCTCCTCGTGCGCCTCCCGGACCGCCGCCTCGTGCACCGACTCCCCGGGGTCGACGTGCCCGGCCAGGGTCGCCCAGTGCCCGTCCCGGTATCCGGTGCCCCGGCGCAGCTGCAGCAGCACCTCGTCGCCGTCCCCGCCGGGGCGGAGGAGCACGACGTACGCGGCGGCGACGAGGAGAGTGCGGTGCCCCGCGTGGTCGGCGGGGGAGTAGCGCTGGGTCACCGGGCCGACTCTGCCACGGGCGCGCCGGGCGGGGACGGTGTGACGCATCTCATGCCCGGCCGCGTGACCGGGCGGGCCGCCGGGCGGATGCAGGGGTGTGGACACCGCCCTGGACCGACGCCCCCGCCGCAGCTCCCGCGCCTCCCGCGCCCGCACGGGCCTCGCCGCCGCCGCCCTCGCGCTGACGCTGTCCGCCGTCGCGGCCCCGGCCCAGGCGGCCGACGAGGACGTCCCCACCCGCCTGAGCATGGGGCAGTGCGCGGTCGGCGCGTTCTGCGTGTGGTCCGGCACGGGTTACTCCGGCGCCTTCTGGTCCACCGCCCCGGTCGGGTGGGCGGAGTCCCCGGTGAGCGTCGCGCGCTCCGTCTGGAACCGCACCTCCGTGGACGTCCGCGTCTACAGCGGGCCGGGCGGCACCGGCTCCATGACGTGCTGGGACGCGGGCGCGCAGACGGCGTCGACGTCGGTCGGCAGCTCCTCGATCCGTACGATGACAGCGACGACGTGCTAGCGGACGATCTGAAGGTGACGTGGGGACGGGCGGCGACGAGGGGGCTGAACCGGCCGGCGCGGTGGTGGACGACGCCGCTGCGGCGTTCGCCGCTGCCTACCGTCTCCTCGCGCCCCAGGTCCGCGGGTACGCCCGCCGGCAGGTCCCCGACGACCTGGCCGAGGACGTGGTCTCCGAGACCTTCCTGGTCCTGTGGCGCCGGTGGGCCGACGCGCCGTCCGCCCCGGAGCAGCTGCGCCCCTGGGTGTTCACGGTCGCCCGGCACAAGATCCTGCACGTGCGTGAGCAGCACGGCCGCGCCGCGCACGTCGTCGGCCGGGTCGCCGCGATGGAGCCGACCCGCCCCGCCGCCGTGGACCCCGCCGACGCCCTCGCCGCGGCGGACCGCGCCCGCCGGCTGCTCGCGCAGCTCCCGCCCGCCGAGAGCGAGGCGATGGCGCTGACCGTCTGGGCGGGGCTCGCCCCCGCCGAGGCCGCCGCGGTGCTCGGCTGCTCGACGACCGCGCTGACCTCGCGCCTGTCCCGCGCACGGGCCAGGCTGGCGGCCCTGCTCGACGGCGAGGGCGCCTCGCCGTCGGAGCGGCCGTCCCGCACCCACGACCCCGACCGGGGCGCCACGCCGGTCACCGCCACGAACCCGGAGAGGAGACGCCGATGACCGACGACCGCACCGCCGACCAGCACCGTGCCGCCGACGACCGCGCCGCCCTCGACGAGGTCGCGGCGCTCCGTGCCGCCCTCGCCGCCCACGGGCTCGAGCCCGGCACCGCCGGCGACCCGCAGCCGGACGAGGCAGCGGTCGCCGCCGCCATCGCGCGGATCGTGGCGGTCCCGCGCGACGGCGCGCCGGACGGCACGGTCCCGCAGGACGGGATGCTCCCGTCGGACGCGCCGCTCCAGCCGGACGCGCCGCTCCCGCCGGACGCCCCCGCCCCCGGCGGCGACGTCGTGGAGCTCCGGCCCCGGCGCGCGCGGCGCTGGTGGCGGGCGGCGGGGGGGTTCGCCGCAGCCGCCGCGGCCGTGGCCGTCGGCCTGAGCGTCCTCCCGGGGCAGGACCCCGCCCCGGCGGTCGCGCTCGGCTCGCCGCCGATGCTCGCCTACCCCCTGGACCCCGAGGAGCTGGCGGCCGGGGCGGGCGAGCCGGCGCGGGACACCCTGCTGGACCTGGCGGCCGCGGCGGCGGAGCAGGACGACCCGGAGCCCGCCGGGCCCGTGCAGCACTCCCTGTCGCAGAGCTGGCTGCTGTCCAGCACCGACGACGGCGCGAGCGGGAGCACCACGACCATCGACCCGACGGTGGTGGAGTCGTGGATCGGCGAGGACGGGTCCTGGACCATGGCCGAGTGGCGCGGCGCCCACCTGGAGGCGGACGGCCGCCTGGGGGCGCCCGGCACCGCGCCGGAGGACGCCGTCGTGGACCGGCTCCCCGCCGGGCAGATGGACCCCGACGCGGTGCGGGACCTGCCGCTCGACCCGACGGCGCTGCGGGCGGAGCTGCTGGAGCCGCTGGCGGGTGTCGGCTGCGGGCCCGACGGGGACCCGGCGTCGGGCGCCTGGTGCGTCTACCTGGCGGTCACGGACCTGGCCGACCGGTACGTGCTGCCGTCCGCGCTGGAGTCGGCGGTCTGGACGGTGCTGGCCGAGGAGCCGGGCGTGACGCTCGCGGGGGAGGTCACCGACCGGCTCGGGAAGCGCACGGTGGCCGTCTCCGTGCCGGCGCCGGCGTCCGACCCGGCCCCCACGGTGCGGGTGCTGCTCGTCGACCCCGCGACCGGCCGGCTGTCCGGCCGCGAGGAGGTCACGCTGTCCTCCCCGCTGCTGGAGATCACCGAGCCGACCGTCACCCTGTTCCGGTACACGCTCGCGTCCGACTGGGTGGCCGAGGTGGGCGGCCCCGGCCGCGGCTGACGGCCGAGGTCGCTCGCGAGGACCCCGTCAGGCCTGCAGCTCGACGAGGAGCGCCGGGACCTCGTCCGCGAGCTCCCGCGCGAGGTAGCCGAGCGGCCCGACCCGCGCGGCGAGCCGGTCCCCGGCGCTGCCGTGCACCGCGGTGCCCCAGCACGCCGCCTGCTCCGGGGAGCACCCGCCCGCGAGGAGCCCCGCGACCGCCCCCGCGAGCACGTCGCCGCTCCCGGACGTGCCGAGCCCCGCGTAGCCGGTGGCGGACACCCAGCGACGTCCGTCCGGGTGCGCCACGGTGCCGGCGCAGGTGACGACGGCGCCCCACCGGTCGGCGACCCTGGCGGCGGCGTCGGCGGCCGCCACGTCGTCGACCCCGAGCAGGCGGGCCGCCTCCGCGAGGTTCGGCGTCAGCACGGCGCGGCCCTCGGGCAGCGTCACGTCGCCGTCGAGCCCCGGGAGCACCCCCAGCGCGAACGCGTCGAGCAGCACGGCGGCGTCCGAGCCGGCGAGCGCGTCGAGCACGACCCGCACCAGCGCCGCCGAGCCCTCCGGCTCGTCCAGCCCCGGTCCGACGACGACGGCCTGGGCGCGGTCCAGCTCCTCGGCCAGGTGCGGGCCGGGGCTGCCGGTGGGGGAGCCGTCGCCGGACTCGGGGAGCCCCAGCACCCCCGCCTCGGGCGTCGCCACGGCCAGCGCGGTCGCCACCGACTCCGCGACGGCGAGCGTGAGCCGCCCCGCGCCGATCCGGAGCGCGGTCAGGCCGGCGAGCGCCGCGGCGCCCGGCGTGCGGCGCGCGCCGCCCACCACGAGCACCGCGCCGCGCGCGTCCTTGTCGCCGTCGCGCGCCGGCAGCGGCCAGCCGCGCAGGAGCGCGGGGGTGAGGGCCGGCGCGTCAGTCATCGCCCTGGCCCGGGTGCTCGGTGACGGCGGAGTCCCGGTGGTCCAGGTGGGCCACCTCGTCGAACTGCTCCGCGGTCCACCGGTCGGGGCCGCCGGTCAGCACGGTGAGCGACGCGTTCCGCACGCTGCGCTCCGCGACCTGGGCCATCAGCTCGTCCTCGGTGAGGCCCTCGCACACGTACCGCAGCAGCCAGATGACCGCGTCGTGGCACACGACGAGCACCCGGCGGTCCTGCTCGCGGCGCGCGAGGTCCCCGACCAGCGAGCGCAGCCGCAGCGCGACGTCGGCCCAGGACTCGCCGCCGGGCGGGCGGTAGTACATCTTGCCGAGGTGGTCGCGGCGGGTCGCCTCCTGCGGGAACCGGGCGTCGACGCCGTGGCTCGTCCAGCCGTCGAGGATGCCGAGCTCGCGGTCCCGCAGCCGCTCGTCGACCACCGGCCGCAGGTCGAGGCCGGCCTTCTCGACCGCCAGCTCCGCGGTGCGCCGGGCCCGGACGTACGGCGAGCACCACAGCGCCTGGGGAGCCTGATCGGCGGGGAGGGTCGCGAGGTGCGCGCCGAGCGCCCGGGCCTGCTCCTCGCCCGTGGCGGACAGCGGGGTGTCGGCGTCGCGGGTGGTGATGCCGACCGACTCGGCCCCGGCGCGCTCGGCGCGGGTGGCGGCGACGTTCCCCTCGCTCTCCCCGTGCCGGACGAGGACGAGTGTGCTGGTCATGCCCTCACCGTCGCAGCACGCCGGAGCCCGCGCATCCGCAGCGGCGGTGGGCCCGAGGTCCCGGGCCGGCGGCCGCTCTGTCGCTACCGTGATTGTGACAGCGTTCACAAAGATCGAAGGAGATCAGCCGTGCCCGAGATGATGAAGGCCGCGGTCGTGCGCGACCTCGGTGCCCCCCTGGTGGTCGAGGAGCGGCCGGTTCCGGTGCCGGGCCCGCACGAGGCCCTGGTCAAGGTCGACTACTCCGGCGTCTGCCACACGGACCTGCACGCCGCGCGGGGCGACTGGCCCGTCCGGCCGGTCCCGCCGTTCGTGCCGGGTCACGAGGGCGCGGGCACCGTGGTCGCCGTCGGTGCGGAGGTCCGCGGCGTCCGGGAGGGTGACCTCCTGGGCAACGCCTGGCTCGCCACCGCCTGCGGCACCTGCGTCGACTGCCTGCGCGGCTGGGAGACCCTGTGCACGGCGCAGCAGAACTCCGGCTACTCGGTGGACGGCTCGTTCGCCGAGTACATGCTGGTCGACGCCCGGTACGCGCCGCGGATCCCCGCGGGTGTCGACACCGCCGGCGTCACCGCGGTGCTGTGCGCGGGCGTGACCGTCTACAAGGGCCTGAAGGTCGCGGGCGCCAAGCCGGGCGACTGGGTGGTGGTGTCGGGGATCGGCGGGCTCGGCCACATGGCGATCCAGTACGCCGCCGCGATGGGCTACCGCGTCATCGCGGTGACGGGGTCCGAGTCGAAGCGCGCGTCGGCGCTCGAGTACGGCGCCGAGCTGGTGGTGAACTACCGCGACGGCGACCCGGGCGAGGCGGTGCACGACCTGGTGGGCGGCGCGCACGCGGCGCTGGTGACGGCCGTGAGCGAGTCGACGTTCCCGCAGGCGCTGTCGATGCTGCGCCGCGGCGGCACGGTCTCGTTGGTCGGGCTGCCGCCGGGGACGTTCCCGCTGTCGATCTTCGACACGGTGCTGCGGGGCCTGACCGTGCGCGGGTCGATCGTCGGGACCCGCCTGGACATGATCGAGGCGATCGACTTCTTCGCCCGCGGTGCGGTCCGCACGAAGTACGAGCTGCGCCCGCTGGACGCCGTGAACGACGTGTTCACCCGCATGGAGACCGGCACGATCGACGGACGGGTGGTCCTCGACCTCGGGCTGTGACCCGCTGTGACGGGCGGGTCCGGGGCGGTGTGACTCGCTGTGACACGGGTCACACCGTCCCGGTGTGACGAACGGGCGCTCCCTGCGAACTACACGGATGACACGGCGGACGGTGGAGGGACCCGACGGCGTGGGGTGGCCCGTCCGAGCCCGCAGGGGGCGGCTCGGCCGGGCCGCCCGTGTCGTCAGCTCGCGGGCGGGCCCAGCGGGGCGGCGGCCAGCGCGCGTGCCACCCCGACCAGGTTCTGCGCCATCGCGCGTCCCGTCGCGTGGCTCCACTCGTGGCCCTCGTCGGTCTCCGAGTAGCTCGGCCCCGGCCCGGGGCCCCGGTTCCAGTAGGTCCAGGCCTGCGGGGCGATGGTGAAGCCGATGTCGGCCAGCCCGCCGGCGATCTCCGAGATCACGTGGTGCGCGCCGTCCTCGTTCCCCGTGACGACGACGCCCGCGACGCGGTTGTAGGCGACCGGCCGCCCGTCGTCGTCGGTCTCGGAGATCATCGCGTCCAGCCGCTCCAGCGCCCGCTGCGCGTACGACGACGGGTGGCCCACCCAGGTGGGGGTCGCGAGCACCAGGATCTCCGAGCGCAGGATCTCCGCCCGGACCGCCGGCCACTCGTCGCCCTCGCCCAGGTCGGACTCGACGCCCGGCGGGAGGTGGTGGTCGGCGAGGCGGACGGTCCGCACGTCGACCCCGTGACCCTCCAGGGCCTCGACGACGACCTGCGCCAGCGCGCCCGTGTTCGACGGCTCCGGCGACGGCTTCAGCGTGCAGTTCAGGACCACGGCTCTCATGGACCCACCGTGCCGCAGCCGCGGGGATCAGGCGACCGGGGTGTCCCGGCGGCGCGGGGGGACGGGGCGCCGCGGCCGGCGCACCGGCGCGGGGTCGGCGGCGACCGGCGCGGTCTCGTCGTGCCGCCGGTCCTCGGTCGCGCTCGCGGGGTCCGGGGCCGGGAGGTCCGCGGTCGCCGCGCCGGGGGTCGCGGGGTCCGAGGTCGACAGGTCCGGGTCCGCGTCGGGCCCGTCGGCGTCCACCGCGGGGCCGCTCGGGCCGGTCGCGGTCCCGGCGGGTGCGGCCCCGGCGGTGGCGGCGAGGCCCGGCATCATCCGCTCCAGGCGCGGCTGCCAGCCGTCGAAGCGCGCCGGGAAGCACCGCTGGAGCAGGTCCAGCATGGCCGCCGCGGCGGTGGACGCGCCGGGGGAGGCCCCCAGCAGGCCGGCGATCGAGCCGTCGGCGGCGGTGACCAGCTCGGTGCCGAACTCCAGGACGCCCCCGCCCGCGCCCCGCTTGATCACCTGGACGCGCTGCCCGGCGGTGATGAGCTCCCACCCGCGGGACCGCGCGGACGGCATGAAGCCCCGCAGGGTCCGCAGGCGGGCCTCCCGCGTCGCGAGCACCTCGCCGATGAGGTACTTCAGCAGGTCCAGGTTGTGCAGGCCGACGGCGAGCATCGGCACGACGTTGCCCGGGCGGACCGTGCGCAGCAGGTCCAGCCACGAGCCCTGCTTGAGGAACTTCATGCTCCAGCCGGCGTACGGGCCGAACATCACGGCCGGGGTGCCGCCGACCACGCGGGTGTCGAGGTGCGGCACGGACATCGGCGGGGACCCGACGGCCGCCTTGCCGTAGACCTTCGCGCGGTGCTGGGCGACGACGTCCGGGTCGGTGGTGCGCAGGAACTGCCCGCTGATCGGGAAGCCGGCGTACCCCTTGATCTCGTCGATGCCGGAGGCCTGCAGCAGCCGCAGCGCGCCGCCGCCCGCGCCGATGAACACGAACCGCGCGTCGAGGGTCGACCGCTTCGGGCTGGCGTTCCACGACCGGTCGACCAGGTGCAGCCGCCACGAGCCGTCCCGGCGGCGGCGGACCCGGCGGACCTCGTGCTGCAACCGGACGGTGGCGCCGCGCGCCACCAGGTCGTCCACGAGGTGCCGCGTCAGGGCGCCGTAGTCGACGTCCGTGCCGTCGTCGGCGCGGGTGGCGGCGACGGGCTCGTCGGGGTCGCGGCCCGCCATCACCAGCGGGGCCCACCGCGCGATGGTCGCGGGGTCGTCCGTGAACTCGAGGTGGGCGAACCGGGGGTGCGCCGTCAGCGCGGCGTGCCGGCGCCGCAGGTAGTCGACGTCCGCGGCGCCGCGGACGAACGTCACGTGCGGCACGGGGGACAGGAACCGGTCGTCGGGCAGCCGGCCCTGGTCGCGCAGGTGGTCCCACAGCTCGCGGGACAGGGCGAACTGCTCGTTGATCGTCACGGCCTTGGCGATGTCGATCGAGCCGTCCGCGCGCTCCGGCGTGTAGTTCAGCTCGCAGAGCGCGGCGTGGCCGGTGCCGGCGTTGTTCCAGGCGTCGGTGCTCTCCAGGGCGATGCCGTCCAGCCGCTCGACGATCTCGATCCGCCAGGACGGCTCGAGCTCCGACAGCAGCGTTGCGAGAGTGGCGGACATGATGCCGCCACCGACCAGGACGACGTCGACCGGCTCACCGTTTGAGGACACCGTTCGATGGTAACCAGCGCGGCGGGGCGGTCGCGCACCATCCCCGGCGGGCGGACACCAGGGAGGTAGGTCCTCCGTCGTGATCCGGACGCCCCTCCGGCGTGCGAGGCGACCGCGACGGTGCCACCGTGGGCCCATGAGCACCGACGACACCACCAGCAAGGGCTACGACCCCGCCGAGGACCCGGACTCCGACCCCGCGATGCTCAACCCGCGCACGGGTGAGCAGGCCGACGGCGGCGACGCCGACACGGACGCGGACACCGACGCCGAGGCGGCCAACCTGAACCCTCGTGCCGAGGGCGCGGACGGCGGCGGCGCCGACACCCCGTGAGGCAGCTCGACCGCGCGCTGCTCCAGACGTACCTCGGCGACCACCTCGCCGGGGCCACGGGCGGCAGCGCGCGGTTCGGGCGCATGGCCGAGGCGTACGCCGACACGCCGCTGGGCCCCGCGCTGCGCCGGATCGCCGACGAGGTGACCGACGAGCGCGAGTGGCTCCGGGAGACGGCGTACCGGCTCGACGTGAGCCCCAGCGTGCTCAAGCGCGTGGGCATCGCCGTCACGGAGCGGGTCGGGCGGCTGAAGCCGAACGGGCGGCTGTCGAGCCCGTCGCCGCTGTCGGCCGTCATCGAGCTCGACGTCATGCGCGGCGCGGTCACCGCCAAGCGCGGCCTGTGGGAGACGCTCGACGTCTGGGCCGACGAGCTCGGCCTGGACCGCGAGCGGGTCCGCCGGCTGCTGGACCAGGCCGACGGCCAGATCGCGACGCTGACCCGGCTCGGCGCGGTCGCGCGCGAGCAGGCGTTCGCGCGGGACGCGGAGCCCGGGCAGCCGGGGACCGAGCGGGACCGGCCGTGAGGGTCGTCGTCATCGGTGCCAGCGGCAACGTCGGCACCGCCCTGCTGCGCCGGCTGCGCGGCGACGACATCGTCACCTCCGTCGTCGGCGTCGTCCGCCGGGCCCCGCAGGGTCCGCCGCCCGCCCCGTACGACGCGGTCGACTGGCACGCGGTCGACATCGGCGCGCGCGGCCCGGACGATCCGGTCGTCGAGCGCCTGACCCGGGTGGTCGGCGGCGCGGACGCCGTCGTCAACCTCGCCTGGCTGATCCAGCCGAGCCACGACCGCGACCAGCTGCGCCGCGTGAACGTCGACGGGATGCGGCGCGTCCTGGCCGCCGTCGTCCGGGCGCGCGTGCCGCACCTCGTGGTCGCGTCGTCCATCGGCGCCTACTCGCCGTCGTACTCCGACGAGCCCCGCGACGAGGACTGGGACACCGGCGGCGTCCGCACGTCCGACTACAGCGTCGACAAGGTCGCCGTCGAGCGCCTGCTGGACGAGGCCGAGCTGCGGTACCCGACGCTGACGATCGCCCGGCTGCGGCCCGCGTTGGTCTTCCAGCACGCCGCGGGGCACGAGATCAAGCGGTACTTCCTCGGTCCCTTCGTGCCGGCGGGGCTGCTCGACGGGAACCTGCCGGTGCTGCCGTGGCCCGCCGGGGTGCGCGTCCAGGCGGTCCACGCCGACGACCTGGCCGAGGCCTTCCGGCAGACGATCGTGCGGCAGGCGCCCGGGGCGTACAACGTCGCCGGGCCGGGCGTCATCCGGGCCGGCGACGTCGCCGCGTCGCTGTCCGAGGGGAAGTGGCGCGAGGTGCCGCACGGACCGGTCCGCGCCGCGCTGGCCGCCGCGTGGCACGCGCGCCTGGCGCCGATCGGCCCCGGGTGGTTCGACCTCGCCGCGTCCGTGCCCGTCATGGACACCGGCCGGGCGGAGCGGGAGATCGGCTTCCGGCCGCGGTACACGGGCGTCGAGGCGATGCGGCAGCTCCTCACGGGCATCGTGCGCGGCGCCGGCACGGCGAGCCCGCCCATGCGCCCGCGCTGATCGGGGATGCTGGGGGCATGTCCGACGACCGCCTCGTCCTCGGCGACCCCGCCGCCCCCGTCACGATCACCGAGTACGGGGACCTCGAGTGCCCGTACTGCCGCTCCGCGGAGCCGGTGCTGCGCACCCTCGTCGAGGAGTCGGGCGGGGGCGTGCGCCTGGTGTGGCGGCACTTCCCGCTGTTCCAGCTGCACCCGCACGCGCTGATCGCGGCGCTCGCGGCCGAGGCCGCCGCGGAGCGGGGCCTGTTCTGGCAGATGCAGCGCGCCCTGTTCGCCCAGCAGGACCGCCTGACCGAGCCGGACCTGCGCGCGGCGGCCGCGCGCCTGGGCGTCGACCCCGAGGCGGCGGCCGGGCCGGGCGCGCAGCGGTTCGCGGACCGGGTCGAGGCGGACTACGTCGGTGGCCTCGGGCTCGGCATCCGGGGCACGCCCACCCTGCTCGTGCAGGGCGAGCGGTACCGGGGGCCGGTCGAGCTGCCCGCGCTCCGCGAGGCCGTGGCCCTGGCCGCAGCCGCGCGCTGACGGGCCGCGGCCGCGCGCTGACGGGCCGCGGCCGCGCGCTGACGGGCCGCGGCCGCGCGCTGACGGGCCGCTGACCGGCGCGGGCCGGTCAGGACCCCGCGACCCACGGGCGCGGCGGGAGCCCCGGCGGCGGGTCGTCGTCGGGGGAGCACAGCGGCAGCTTGTCGCCGAGGATCCGCAGCAGGACCGTGCCGAGCACCGCCGCCACCAGCGACCCGGCGAGGATGCCGATCTTCGCCTGCTCGCGCAGCGCGCCCTCGAACGCCAGCTCCGCGATGAACAGCGAGATGGTGAACCCGATGCCCGCGAGCACGGCGCCGCCGACCAGGTGTCCCCACCGCACGCGCCCGGGCAGCCGGCCGAGCCCCGTCCGGATCGCGAGGGTCGCGGCGCCGGTGATCCCGATCGTGTTGCCGAGCACCAGCGCGACCGCCACGCCGATCGTCACGGGCGAGGTCGCCGCCGCGCGCAGGGCCTCGGAGTCCAGCCGCACGCCCGCGTTCGCCAGCCCGAACACCGGCACCACGACGAACGCGGACCAGGGGTGCAGCACGCGCTGCAGCCGCTCGCTGGTGGGGACGGCCGCGCGGGCGGCCAGCTCGGTGAGGTGCTCCCGGTCCGCGGTCGTGTCGGCGACGAGGCCGCTGGCCCACTCCGGCACCCGCTCGACGTGGTCGCGGGACATCGCCCGGGACGGCAGCAGCAGCCCGACGAGCACGCCCGCGAGCGTCGCGTGCACCCCCGAGGCGTTCACCGCGAACCACAGCGCGATGCCGACCAGCGCGTACGGGGTCAGCCGCCACACCCCGAGCCACCGCAGGGCCAGCATCGCGACGACCAGCCCTCCCGCCACGCCCAGCGCGACCGGGTCGACGCCGTCGTTGTAGAACACGGCCATCACCGTGATCGCGCCGATGTCGTCGACGATCGCCAGCGTCAGCAGGAACAGCCGCAGCCGGTCGGGGCACGCGGGGCCGAACAGCGCCAGGATGCCGACCAGGAACGCCGTGTCGGTCGACATGACGACGCCCCAGCCGTGCGCCGCCTCGGTGCCGGCGTTGAAGGCGAGGTAGATGACCGCGGGGACGGCCAGGCCGCCCAGCGCGCCCAGGGCCGGGACGGCGATCGTCCGCCGGTCACGGAGCTCGCCGCTGGTCACCTCGCGGTTGATCTCCAGGCCCACGACGCAGAAGAACACCGCCATGGCCGCGTCGTTCACCCAGTGGTGCAGGTCGAGGTCCAGCCCGAAGGAACCGAGGTGGAACCCCGCGGACATCGACCACAGCGCGTCGTACGAGCCCGACCAGGGGGAGTTCGCCCACACCAGCGCGAGCACCGTGGCGGCGAGCAGGAACACGGCGCTGCCGGCCTCGGTCGCCAGGAAGTCCCGGACGGACGGGCTGACGGACGGGAACCGCACCCGCAGGGGCGGTCCCGGCAGGGCGCGGGTCGGATCGGCGGCGTCCGTGGCCACGGGCGGCTCCCTCGTTGACGATCGGTGGGCGGGGCGGCGTGGCCCCGTCGCCCGAACGTCCCCCGTGGCGTCAGTATGCCGAGTGGCGTCGAACGGGCGCGGCGGCCGGGCCGGCGCCGATGCGCGACGATGGGGTGATGACGACGCCGCATGCCCGCACGCCCCTCGACCCCGGCCCCCGCACCGCCCTCGTCACCGGGGCCGGGCGCGGCATCGGGCGCGGCATCGCGCTCGGGCTCGTGCGCGCCGGCTGGGACGTCGCGCTGGTGGGCCGCACCCGCGAGCACCTGGAGGCCGTCGCCGCCGAGGCCCGCGCCGCCCGGCCGGACGCGCTGGTGGTCGTCGAGCCGGCGGACGTCGTCGACCGGGCCGCCGTCGATGCCGTCGTCGGCCGGGTCGAGGCGGCGTTCGCCGAGCGCGGCGGGCTCGGGCTGCTCGTGAACAACGCGGGCGTCATCGAGCGCCGCGAGGTGGACCTGGCGCAGGACGACCCCGAGGACGTGTGGCGGGTCGTCGAGGTCAACGTGCGCGGCCCGCTGCTGGTCACCCACGCGGTGCTCCCCGGCATGCTGGCGCGGGGGACGGGCCACGTCGTCAACATCAACTCGGGCTCCGGGCACCGGCCCTCGGGCGTCTACACCGGGTACGGCATCAGCAAGGGTGCGCTCGCCCGGCTGACCACGATGCTCGACCGGCAGTACGCCGACCGCGGCGTGCGGGTGCTGGACGTCGCGCCCGGGGTCGTCGTCACCGACATGACCCAGGGGATGCCGCTGCACGACGACCGCAGCGAGTGGACCCCGGTGGAGGCGACGGTCGAGCTGGTGGACGCGTTCGGCTCCGGGCGGCTCGACGCGCTGTCCGGGCGGTTCGTGCGGGCCGGGACGGACACGGAGGAGTCGCTCGCGGCGGTGACGGACCGGATCCTGGCCACCGACGCGCGGACCCTCCGCCTGGCCCCGTACGGCGAGGACGACCCGGTCGCCTGACCGGCGGCCCCCGGGGTGGAACCCTCGGGTGGAACGTTCCGACCGGCACGCCGACGGCGTGTCCGCTCGAACGGTCCACCCGACCCCGGTGCCGGGGCGTCAGAGCGCCGGGGACGCCAGGCTGCGCGGGACGTGGGCGGCGTGGCCGGCCGTGCGCAGGGCGTCGCGCAGCCGCTCCGCCGCGGCGTCGAGGGCCTCGGCCGGCACGTCGTGGCGGGCGTTCGCGAAGCTCAGCTCGCCCTCGCCCCAGGCCGGCAGGACGTGCAGGTGCAGGTGCGGGACCTCGAACCCGGCCACGACCAGCGCCGCGCGCGGGGCGTCCCACGCGACCTCCTGCGCCCGGCCGATCGTCTTGGCGACGACCACCAGGTGCGCGAGCAGGTCGTCGTCCGCGTCGGTGAACCGGGGCACCTCGGCGCGGGGGACGACCAGGACGTGGCCGTCGGTGATCGGCGCGATGGTGCCGAAGGCGACGGCGTGCTCGTCGGCCCAGACGAACCGCCCGGGGATCTCGCCGTCGATGATGCGGGTGAACAGGGTCGCCATGCGGCCACCGTACCCACGCGGGCACGCGCGTGGACGCGGGGTCAGCCCGCGAGCTTCGCCTGCAGCGCCAGGACCGTGCGCCAGTTCCGTCCCGTGCCGGTGCGGCCCGCGAGGCGGTCGAGGACGGCGGCCGTGACCTTCGACCGGCCGATGCCGTCCGGGTAGTGCACGTAGCCCTGCGACCCGCGCCACGTCCCGCGCTCGCGGCCGTACCGGGACAGGTCCACCTCCCCGTCGGGCGCCGGCCCGTCGAAGAACAGCACGACGAGGTGCGCGGGGTCGTCCCGCGCGGCGTCGGGGTACGGGTTCGCGGCGACGACGTCGTCCAGCTGCGCCCGCGACCGGACGGTGAGCGCGAGCGGCCGTCCGAGCTCCCGGGTCAGGTCCGCGGCCAGGCGCTCCGCGAGGCCGGCGACGGTCGCGGGGGAGCCGGGCGCGGGCGTCAGCAGCAGGTTGCCGGTCGCGAGGTGCGTGGCGACGTCCCCGTGCCCGAGCCCGGACGCGGCGGCGCGCAGGTCCGCCATCGGCAGCGCGGACGCGCCGCCGACGTTGACCGCCCGCACGAGCACGAGCACGCGCTCGCCCGGCGGGACGGCGTCGGGCTCGGGTCCGGCCATCGGCGTCAGAGGTAGCGCAGCGGGTCGAACTCGTCGAGCGGGATGATCCGCAGCCGCGGCAGCGTGACGTTGAACGCCTTGACGTCCGACTCCAGGTCGAACGCCTCGAGCCCCCGCTCGGCGAGGTGCGACAGCGCGGTGCTGGTGAACTCCCGGAACGCGAGCAGCCCGACGCGGCGGTCGCCGCCGAGCAGCGCCTCGATCTCCGGGGCGAAGTCGCCGTCGTGCGACGCGAGCAGCACGTCGCCCGGCCGGTCGGCCAGCGCCGCGAGGGTGCGCTTGATGCCGATGTCGACGACCTTGCCCTCGCCCGCCAGCGGGATGGGCTGGTACCCGATCGCCAGCAGCGCCTGGACGAACGACATCGGCAGCGTGCCGCTGGTGGCGTTGAGGAAGAACAGGCCCTTCGGCTGCTGCCCCCACGTGCGGTGCGCGAACTCGAGCACGCGCTCCCACCGGGGCCGCTGCTCCGGCGTCGGGCGGCCGTTGAGGATCGACGAGCCGAGGGTCGCGTCGATGTTCTCGCCGTCGACCAGCACGTACGTCGACCGGACCCCGTCGTTCTGCATGCGGGCCAGCGTACGCCGAGGGGCCCCCGCGCCGGGGCGGGACGGCCCGGCGGGACCGGGCGCGCGCGCGGAACACCCGCGACCCGGGCAGGGTTGGGTCAGGGTGTATGCGAACGCATGAACAGGACGGGACGACGATGACGACGCAGGAGCACCCCGGGGCCCGGGACGCGGCGCACGACGGCGCGCGCGCGGACGCACGAGCGGCCGCCGTCGCGTGGGAGGAGCTGTTCCGCGCGCAGGTCGCGATCATGCGGCGGCTGCAGCGCGACCCGATCTGGGACCGCGTGAGCCTGCGGGAGTACGACGTCCTGTTCACGCTGTCGGGCGCCCCCGCGGGCCTGCGCCTGCGGGACCTGGCCGAGTCGAGCCTGCTCAGCCAGCCGAGCCTCAGCCGGATGGTCGAGCGGCTCGAGGACGCCGGGTGGGTCCGCCGGGCGCCCGCCGCGGGTGACGGCCGCGGCGTGGTCGTGGCCCTGACCCCCGCCGGCGCGGCGCTGCAGCGGGAGGTCGGCCGGCGGCACGTGCAGGCGATCGCGCACTACGTCGGCGGGGCGCTCGACGCCGAGCAGCTGGCCCGGCTCACCGACGTCGCCGGCGCGCTGCGCGCGGGCCAGGCGGGCATCCCCGACCTGGAACGCGACCCCCGCGAGGCATGACGCGCGTCACACGCGGGGGCGCCGTCGCCGCTGGTCCGGGGCCGTCCGGGCCGCCCGGCGCGACCGGAGGGACCTCCGGCCCACGACTTCGGGGCCGCCGGCGCACACCATGGTGAAGGCGGTGCCGGCCCGGGCAGGGGGTCCGGGCGCCGCCGATCTTCCAGCCGCAGGAGGGCAGAGCGATGCAGATCTTGGTGACGGTGGCGTCCCGCCACGGTGCCACGGCGGAGATCGGCTCCGCGATCGCCGCGGTGCTGCGCGCCGACGGGCACACCGTGGCGGAGGCCGCGCCGGACGAGGTGACGGACCTCGCCGGGTACGACGCCGTCGTGCTCGGCTCCGCGGTGTACACGGCGCACTGGCTCCCGGCGGCGCGCGAGTTCGCCGTCCGGTTCGCCGACGGGCTCCGCGAGCGGGACGTCTGGGTGTTCTCGTCCGGGCTGGCCACGCAGCCCGCCGCGTCGGCGAACAGCCCGCACGAGCTGCGGGCGCTCATGCGGGACGTCGGCGCGATCGGGCACCGGGCGTTCGCGGGCCGGCTGCTGCGCAGCGAGCTCGCGTTCGCGGAGCGGGCGCTCATCGCCGGCGCGCGCGCCAAGGAGGGCGACCACCGGGACTTCGCGGCCGTCGAGGCCTGGGGCCGGCAGATCGCCGAGCGGCTGCGGACGCCGGCCCGCGCCAGCGCCTGACGCGCCCTGCAAGCCGCTTGCAAGCCGGAGTCGTAGAGTTGCGGCCATGTCGGGTCGACTCGCCGAGGTGGCGCAGAAGGTCGGGGTCTCCGAGGCCACGGTGAGCCGCGTGCTCAACGGGCGACCGGGCGTCTCGGAGCAGACGCGGCAGGCGGTGCTCACCGCCCTCGACGTGCTCGGCTACGAGCGCCCGACGAAGCTCCGCGGCGAGCGCGCGCGCCTGGTGGGCCTGGTGCTCCCCGAGCTGCAGAACCCGATCTTCCCCGCGTTCGCGGAGGTGGTCGGCGGCGCGCTGGCGCAGCAGGGCTACACGCCGGTGCTCTGCACCCAGACCGCGGGCGGCGTGTCCGAGGCCGACTACGTCGACCTGCTGCTCGCCCAGCAGGTCTCCGGGATCGTGTTCGCCGGCGGGAACTTCGCGCAGCGCGGCGCCGACCACGAGCACTACGCCCTGCTCGCCGACCGGGGCCTGCCGGTCGTGCTGATCAACGCCTCCATCGAGGAGCTGCCGTTCCCCCGCGTGTCCTGCGACGACGAGGTCGCGGTGGAGCAGGCCGTCGGGCACCTCGCGTCCCTCGGGCACACCCGCATCGGCCTCGTGCTCGGGCCGGTCGACCACGTGCCGTCGGAGCGCAAGCTGCACGCCGCCCGGGCCGCCGCGGCCCGGCTCGGCCTCACCCTGGACGACGACGTCGTGGTGCGCAGCGCGTACTCGCTGGAGAGCGGCCAGGCCGCCGCCACCCGGCTGCTGCGGCAGGGCGTGACCGGGCTGGTGTGCGCCAGCGACCCCCTGGCGCTCGGGGCGATCCGCGCCGCCCGTCGCGCCGGGAAGCGGGTGCCCGAGGACGTGTCCGTGGTCGGGTACGACGACTCCCTGTTCATGAACTGCACGGAGCCCCCGCTGACCACCGTCCGGCAGCCGATCGAGCCGATGGGCCGCGCCGCGATCGACCTGCTGGTCGGGCTGATCGGCGGGCACCCGGTGTCCACCGACGAGCTGCTCTTCGAGCCGGAGCTCGTCGTCCGCGGCAGCACCGCCCCCGCCCCCGCCGCCTGACCCGCGGGGGCGCCCCCGTCGCCGCGCCCGCCGCCTGACCCGCGGGGCCGCGCGCCCCTCCGGCCGCCGAGGTCGTCAGTCCTGCACGAGGTCGTCCCGCGGGACTGACGACCTCGTGCGCGTGTGACGACCTCGAGCTCCCTCTCGGCCTCGGCTGTCGCCCCGACCTTCGCCTCGCCTCGGCCCTCGCCTCGCGTCGGGGTGCGTGGGTCGCGTTTCGGTAACGGTCCTGTCGGGTTCTTGCGCGAAAGCAGTCGTCGGATTTAGTGTCCCTGCTACGCGGTCATCGCCGACCGCGGACCGGGCAGCCGTCGCGACAGCGCGGCCGACGAAGGACGAGGCACGCCGTGGTGCACCCCCCGACCGACCCCACGTGGTGGCGCGACGCCGTCATCTACGAGGTCTACGTCCGCTCGTTCGCGGACGGTGACGGCGACGGGACCGGGGACCTCGCGGGCGTGCGGAGCCGGCTGCCGTACCTGCGGGACCTGGGCGTCGACGCGCTGTGGTTCACGCCCTGGTACGCGTCGCCGCTGGCGGACGGCGGCTACGACGTCGCCGACTACCGCGCGATCGACCCCGCGTTCGGCACGCTGGCCGAGGCGGAGGCCCTGATCGCCGAGGCGCTCGAGCTCGGCATCCGCACGGTCGTCGACGTGGTGCCGAACCACGTCTCGGACCAGCACCCGTGGTTCCGGGCGGCGCTCGCGGCGGGCCCGGGGTCGCCGGAGCGGTCGCGGTTCTGGTTCCACCCGGGCACCGGGCCGGACGGCTCCGGCATCCCGACGCACTGGGTGTCGAGCTTCGGCGGGTCGACGTGGACGCGCACGACCGACCCGGACGGCACGCCGGGGGAGTGGTACCTGCACCTGTTCGCCCCGGAGCAGCCGGACCTGAACTGGACGCACCCCGACGTGTGGGCGGAGCACGAGGACGTCCTGCGGTTCTGGTTCGACCGGGGCGTGGCGGGCATCCGCATCGACTCCGCGGCGCTGCTGGTGAAGGACCCGGCCCTGCCGGAGCTGCCGGAGCCCGGCGCGGCCGTCGCCCCCGGGGCGCACCCGCACGTGGACCGGGACGAGCTGCACGACGTGTACCGCGCGTGGCGCAAGGTCGCGGACTCCTACGCCGGGACGCGCGTGCTGGTCGGGGAGGTGTGGCTGGAGGACGCCGACCGGTTCGCCGCCTACCTGCGCCCGGACGAGATGCACACCGCGTTCAACTTCGACTTCATGGCGCAGCCCTGGGACGCCGCGGCGCTGCGGGCGTCGATCGACCGGACCCTGTCCGCGCACCGCGAGGTGGGAGCGCCCGCCACCTGGGTGCTGTCGAACCACGACGTCACGCGCCCCGTGACCCGGTACGGCCGCGCGGACTCGTCGTTCGCGTTCGCCACCAAGCGGGCCGGCGTGCCGACCGACCTGGAGCTCGGGACGCGGCGGGCCCGCGCCGCGGCGCTGCTCACCGCCGCGCTGCCCGGGTCGCTGTACCTCTACCAGGGCGACGAGCTGGGGCTCCCGGAGGTCGAGGACCTGCCGCCGGAGGTGGTGCAGGACCCGATGCACGCGCGGTCCGGCGGCGTCGACCCCGGGCGCGACGGCTGCCGCGTCCCGCTGCCGTGGTCGGGCGACCGGCCGCCGTTCGGGTTCGCCCCGCACGGCGTGACGCCGTGGCTCCCGCAGCCCGACGACTGGGCCGCCCGCACCGCCCAGGCGCAGGCGGACGACCCGGCGTCGATGCTCACGCTGTACCGGCGGGCGCTGGCGCTGCGGCGCGCGGAGCCCGGGCTCGGCGACGGCGACCTGCGCTGGCTCGACGCGCCGGCGGGCGTCCTCGCCCTCGCCCGCGGCGACGTGCTGTGCGTCGTCAACCTGACCGCCGAGCCCGTCGCGCTCCCCGCGCACGCCGGCGTGCTGCTGGCCAGCCACCCGCTCGACGGCGGCCGCCTGCCCCCGGACGCCGCGGCCTGGCTCCGCGCCGCCGGCACCCCCTGACCGCACCAGCCCACACCCACCCGCACCACCCGACACCGAGGAGTGACGATGAGGTCCTCACGCACGACGGCGATCGCCCTGTCCGGCGCGCTGTCCTTCACCCTGCTGGCCGCGTGCAGCAGCGGCTCCGACGACGCCGGCGACGGGGAGGGCACGGGCGGCAAGACGGTCCTGCGCGTCGTCTCCCTGCTGCCCGGCTCGGAGCAGGAGGCGTTCGACGCCTTCGACGAGCAGGTGGCCCAGTTCGAGGCGGCGAACCCGGACATCGACGTCCAGCCGGAGGAGTACGAGTGGAAGGCGACGACGTTCGCCGCCCAGCTCGCCGGCGGGACCCTGCCGGACGTCTTCGAGATCCCGTTCACCGACGGCAAGACGCTCATCGAGAACGGCCAGCTGGCCGACATCGACGCGCAGTTCCAGGAGCTGCCCTACGCCGGGGACTTCAACCCGAACGTCCTCGACGCCGGGACCGGCGCGGACGGCAAGGTGTACGCGATCCCCGCCAAGTCGGTCTACGGCATCGGCCTGCACTACAACCGCACCCTGTTCGCCCAGGCGGGGCTCGACCCGGACGACCCGCCGACCACCTGGGACGAGGTCCGCGCCGACGCGAAGGCCATCGCCGACGCCACGGGCCAGGCGGGCTACGCCACGATGACGCAGGACAACACGGGCGGCTGGCAGCTGACCGTGGCGACCTACGCGCGCGGCGGGCGGGTGCAGGAGGCCAACGACGACGGCACCTACACGGCGACGCTCGACAACGACGGCACGAAGGCGGCCCTCGAGTACCTGCACGACCTCCGGTGGGAGGACGGCTCGATGGGCGCGAACTTCCTGCTCGACTGGACCAGCATCAACCAGGCGTTCGCGGCGGGTCAGGTGGGCATGTTCACGTCGGGCTCCGACGTCTACACCTCGCTCGTGCAGACCAACGCCATCAACCCCGACGACTACGGCCTGACCGCCGTGCCGCTCGAGGGCGACGACGCCGGCGTGCTCGGCGGCGGGACGCTCGCGGCGGTCAGCACGTCCGCCGACGAGGAGGTCAAGGACGCCGCGGTGAAGTGGATCGACTTCTACTACCTGCGCAAGCTCACCGACGAGCAGGCCGCCGTGCAGGACGCGGAGACGCTCGTGGCCTCCGACCAGCCGGTCGGGACGCCGGTGCTGCCGATCTTCTCCCAGGAGCAGTACGAGCAGTCGCAGGAGTGGATCGCCGACCTCATCAACGTGCCGCTGGACCAGATGACCGGCTTCACCGACGTCATCTTCGACCAGCCGCTCGTCCCCGAGCCCGCCGGCTCCACGCAGGAGCTGTACGGCGCGCTGGACACGGTGGTCCAGGCGGTCCTGACCGACGAGGGCGCCGACATCGACGCGCTGCTGGAGCAGGCGGACGCGCAGGTGCAGGCGGTCCTCGACAAGAACGCGGGCTGACGTGGCGTCCCTGCCCGCCGTCGCTCGTGCGCGCCGCCCGCGGCGGACCCCGGTCACCTGGGTCCGCCGCGGGGGGCTGAGCACGCTGGTCTTCGCGCTGCCGCTGCTCCTGGTGTTCGGGCTGTTCTCCTGGCTGCCGATCGGCCGCGCGGTGCTCATGAGCCTGCAGGAGACGAACCTGGTCACCACGGCGTGGGTCGGGCTGGACAACTTCCGGAACGTCCTCGCCGACCCGCTGCTGGGCACCGCGGTGCGGAACACGCTGTGGTTCGCGGTGCTCGCGCTGCTCATCGGCTACCCGGTCCCGCTGCTCGCGGCCGTGCTGATGAGCGAGGTCCGGCGCGGGAAGGGGCTGTTCAGCGCGCTGGCCTACCTGCCGGTCGTCGTGCCGCCGGTGGTGGCGGTGCTGCTGTGGAAGTTCTTCTTCGACGCGCGCCCCGAGGGCGTGTTCAACACGATGCTCGGCTGGGTCGGTGCCGGCCCGGTGCCGTGGCTGCAGGACGCGGGCTGGGCGATGCCGTCGCTCGTCCTGGAGGCCACGTGGGCCGGCGCGGGCGGCACGATCATCATCTACCTGGCCGCGCTGACGTCGGTCCCCGGCGAGCTGTACGACGCGGCCGAGGTCGACGGGGCGTCGGTCTGGCGCAAGGTCTGGCACGTGACGATGCCGCAGCTGCGCGGTGTCCTGCTCATCACCTTCATCCTGCAGATCATCGGGACCGCGCAGGTGTTCCTGGAGCCGTACCTGTTCACCGACGGCGGCCCGGCGAACGCGACGATCACGGTGCTGCTGCTCGTCTACCGCTACGCGTTCGGGCAGAGCCTCGGCGGCGACTACGGGGCGGCCACCGCGCTCAGCCTCATGCTCGCCGTCGTGCTCGCGGTGCTGTCCGTCGCGTACTTCCGACTCACCCGGTCCTGGAGCACGTCATGACGACCTCGACGACGCCCGCCGCCCCCGCCGCGGTGGTCGCCCCGTAGTCGCCGCCGAGGCTC
>NZ_CATKPC010000018.1:0-81751 GCF_949769265.1 Cellulomonas endometrii
ATGCCGTCGGGCAGGGGCGCCTCGCCGGGCATGAGCCGGGCGCAGGCGGCCTGGACCGCGGGGACCAGGCGGGCACCGTGGGCGGCTCCGTCGCGCGGGAGCCAGCGGACGGTGACGCCGGCGGGGGGGGCGGCGGGGGGGCCGGCGGCCGGGGCGGGGGGCGCGCGCGGGGGGCCGCCGCCCCCCCCCCCGGCCGCCGGCCGGCGCCCCGCGCGGGGGGGGGGGCGGCCCGCCACTGCACCAGCACGGTGACCGCCGGGTCGGGACCGGCGTGCTTGAGCACGTTGGTCAGCGCCTCCTGGCAGATCCGGTAGACCGTGAGCCCGACGCCGGGCGGCAGCTGCCGCGCGGTGCCCATCCGGACCAGCGACGCCCGCACACCCGACGCGCGGACCTGCTCGACGAGGCCCTCGAGGTCCTGCTCCGCCGGCTGCGGGGTGTACGGGGTCGTCGCGGACCTCTCGGCGGCGTCGGGCTCGCGCAGCACCCCGAGCAGCCGCCGCATGTCGGCGAGCGCGGCGCGGCCGGTCTCCGCGATGGTGCCGAGCGCACGGGTCGCGGCGTCGGGGTCGGCCGCGGCGGCGTACCGCCCGCCGTCCGCCTGGGCGACCACGACGGACAGGGAGTGGGCCACGATGTCGTGCATCTCGCGGGCGATGCGGGTGCGCTCCGCGGCGGTCGCGATCTGGGCCTGCTGGTCGCGCTCCACCTCCAGCCGCTCGGCGCGGTCCCGCAGCGCGGCGATCGTCTCGCGCCGGGAGCGGCGCATCAGGCCGAACGCCCAGGTGGCGACGGCGCACGCCGAGCAGAACACCCAGAGCAGGACGACCGTGGCGGCGACGTCCACGGGCCTCGTGGCACCGAGCACCGCCTGGTAGCCGAGCATCGCGCTGAGCAGCAGGCTGCCCACCACCGCGGACAGGATCGCGGTGCGGTGCGCCCAGCGGGGGCCGTGCACCGTGACGGAGTACAGCGCGATGAGCACCGCCACGTCCGCCGGCATGAACGTCGGCGTCCCGAACGCCAGGTGGGCAAGTGCGAACGCGTACACCGTGACCACGGAGGCGACCGGGTTGCGGCGGCGCCAGGCCAGCGGCGCCCAGGTCCCGACGGCCCACAGCGCCGCGAGCAGGGGGCCGGGGCCCCACTCCGTGCCGGCGGCGACGGAGATCGGCACCACGAGCAACCCCGTGAGCACGGTCAGGGTCGAGTCGATGCCGAGCTGGTGGCGCTCCTCCCACCGCGTGAGGCGTTCCCACCACGTCATCGCGCCAGCCTAGGTGCGGCCGCGGGGCCGGGTCGTGCCCCCGGGGACGGACCGAGGTCCCGGCCGGGTCCGCCCTGGGGAGGACCGGAGGCGGATCGGGGACATCTTCACCGGACCGATACCCGGGCGCACCGTGTACCAGACCCTCCCATGACCTAACATGGCGCAATGACCCAGGTGCTGCTGGCCGAGGACGATCCCGCCATTGCCGAGCCGTTGGCTCGGGCCCTGGGTCGCGAGGGCTACGACGTCCGCGTGCAGGGCACCGGCCAGGGCGCCATCGACCGCGCCAGCGAGGCCGACCTGGTGGTCCTGGACCTGGGGCTGCCCGACATGGACGGCCTCGACGTGGCCCGCGCCATCCGCAACCAGGGGCTCACCACCCCGGTGCTGGTGCTGACCGCCCGCGCGGACGAGGTCGACCTGGTCGTCGGGCTCGACGCCGGCGCCGACGACTACGTGACCAAGCCGTTCCGCCTGGCCGAGCTGCTCGCCCGCGTGCGGGCCCTCCTGCGGCGCACCGGCGGGGACACCCCCGAGGAGGACGAGCTGCGCAGCCAGGACGTCCGCGTCGACGTCGCCGCGCACCGCGCCTTCCAGGGCGAGCGCGAGCTGCACCTCACCGCCAAGGAGTTCGACCTGCTGCGTGTGCTCGTCGGCGCGGCGGGCACCGTGGTCGCGCGCGAGACGCTCATGCGCGAGGTCTGGGGCTCGGACCCCACCGGGTCCACCAAGACGCTCGACATGCACGTGTCGTGGCTGCGCCGCAAGCTCGGCGACGACGCCAGCGCGCCCCGCTACATCAGCACGGTGCGCGGCATGGGGTTCCGGTTCGAGTCCGGTGAGGGCACGCGGGGCTGACCCGTGCGCCGCCGCGTCCTCCAGGCCACCATCGCGGCCGTGACCGTCGCGGTCGTGCTGCTCGGCTTCCCCCTCGCCTTCCTCGGCGCCCAGTACGTCCGCGACAACGAGATCGGGTCGCTGGAGACCCGGGCGTCCGACCTCGCGCAGCAGATCGACAGCCGTGTCCAGGAGGGCACCCCGCTGTCCGACGACATGCTGGAGCCGTACGTCGACCGCGGCGGCGGCATCGAGGTCAGCATCTTCGTGGTCGCGCAGGACGGCGCCCGCTACCAGGCCGGCCCGGAGGTCCCGGAGCGGTCCGTGACGATCGCGGAGACGTCGACGACCGGCGCGCGCATCACGATGTACGCCCCGTGGTGGGACGTGTTCCTCATGAGCGCGCAGATCATGGGCCTGGTGGTGGCGGCCGCCGTGGTGGCGTTCGCCGCCGGCATCGCGATGGCGATCTGGCAGGCCAACCGGCTGGCCGCCCCGCTGGTGTACCTCGCCGCGTCCGCCGAGCAGCTCGGCTCCGGGCAGGTGCGCCCGCAGCTGGAGGCGTCCGGCGTCGAGGAGATCGACCTCGTGGCCGCGGAGCTCGCGCGCAGCGCCGACCGGATGGCGGGGCGGCTCGCGGCCGAGCGGCAGTTCGCGTCCGACGCCTCCCACCAGCTCCGGACCCCGCTGACCGCGCTGAGCATGCGGCTCGAGGAGATCATGCTGGCCTCGGACGACGCCGCCGTGCGCGAGGAGGCGCGGATCTCCCTGGAGCAGGTCGAGCGGCTCGTCACCGTGGTCGACGACCTGCTGACCCGGTCCCGGCGCGCGCAGGGCGGCACCACCGAGGCCGTCCGGCTGATCGACGTGGTGCACCAGCAGGAGGAGGAGTGGCGGCCGACGTTCGAGGCGGCGGGTCGCCGGCTGGTGGTCGACGTCGATCGGAAGGCCCAGGTGTTGGCGACCCCGGGCGCCCTCGCCCAGGTGCTCGCCACGCTGATCGAGAACTCCCTGCGGCACGGCGGCGGCACCACGACGGTGCGGTCCCGGCCGGGTGCGTCGCGCGCGGTCGTCGTCGAGGTGGCCGACGAGGGCGAGGGCGTGCCGGACGACCTGGCGCCGCGGATCTTCGAGCGCGAGGTCACGTCCGGCAAGGGCACCGGCCTGGGCCTCTCGCTCGCCCGGGACCTCGCGTCGGCCGACGGGGCGCGCCTGGAGCTCGCGCAGCGGCGCCCGGCGGTGTTCGCGCTGTTCCTCACGGGCGTCCCCGCGGCGATGGCGCCCGACGTGGTCCTGCCGCGTGGGTCGATCATCTCGCCGCGGGTCGAGCGGCCGCGCCGGCGTCGCTAGGCGATGCGTCGGGCGGCGCGTCGGGCCGGTGTCAGGCGGTCTCCCCCGGACGGGGCCGGGGGACGGCACCGGTGGCACCTGTGGCACCGCTGGCGCCGTGGGCGCGGGCCTCGTGCCCGACGGCGGCGAGCGCGACCGGGGGCTTCGACGTGCCGGTGAACACGAACAGCTTGTACCCGACGTACCGCAGCACCGTGCCGAGCCCGATGCCGATCACGTTCGCCACGTTGTCCGCGAACGGACCCCGCATGTCCAGCACGTAGTGGGAGAACCACAGCGTCCCGACGGTGATCCCGATGCCCAGGGCGTTGATCACCGCGAACAGCGCGAGCTCGCGACCGCGGCCGTGCGTGCGCTGGTCCGCGAAGGTCCAGTGCCGGCTGCCCAGCCACGACACCAGCGTCGCGAGCACGACCGCGATGATCCGGGCGGTCAGGGGCTTGCCGTGCAGCGCGTCCACCGGCCCGAACCGCAGCAGGTTGTACGTGCCGAGGTCCACGACGAACGCGACGGTGCCGACCGAGCCGAACCGGGCGAGCTCGAGGGCGCGGGCGCGCAGGGCGGCGCTGAGCCGGCCGGGACGGGCCTCGCGGGCGGGTCCCGGCGCGGCGGCGAGGCCGGGCGCGCGGGAGGAGGAGAGCACCGGGAGACGATATCCCTACCCGCTGGGGGAGTGCTGTGCGAGGTCGGTTAGGCTCGTCGACCGTGGCAGCACCCGTGGTGGCAGTGGTCGGTGGTGGGCAGCTCGCCCGCATGATGGCGCCCGCGGCGACCGCGCTGGGCATCCGTCTGCGGGTGCTGGTGGAGGACCCCGCGTCCTCGGCGGCGCAGGTGGTCGTCGACGCGCCGGTCGGCGCCGCTGCGGACCCCGTGGCGGTCGAGGCGCTGGTGGCCGGCGCCGACGCGCTGACCTTCGAGCACGAGCACGTGCCGAACGGGTTGCTCACCGAGCTGGTCGACCGCGGGGTCGCCGTGCGTCCCGGCCCGGACGCGCTGGTGCACGCGCAGGACAAGATCGTCATGCGCACCCGGCTCACCGCGCTCGGCGTCCCGTGCCCGCGCTGGGCGCCCGTCGCCTCGGCCGGCGAGCTGACGGCTTTCCTCGCGGCCGGCGACGGCACCGCCGTGGTGAAGACCGCCCGCGGCGGCTACGACGGCAAGGGCGTGCGCGTCGTGCGGTCCGCGGACGAGGCCGGCGACTGGCTGGCCGCCGCGGCCGACGGCACCGGCGCCCCGCTGCTGGCCGAGGAGCGCGTGCCGTTCACCCGCGAGCTCGCCGCGCTGGTCGCGCGCACCCCCTCCGGCGAGGTGCGCACGTGGCCGGTCGTGGAGTCCGTGCAGCGCGACGGGGTGTGCTCCGAGGTCGTGGCGCCCGCGCCGGACCTCGACCCGCGCACCGCCGCCGCCGCCGAGGGCATCGCGCGGACCGTGGTGGAGGGTCTGGGCGTCACCGGCGTGCTCGCGGTCGAGCTGTTCGAGGTGGCCGACCCGGACGGCGGAGCCCCGCGGGTCCTGGTGAACGAGCTCGCGATGCGCCCGCACAACTCCGGGCACTGGACCATCGACGGCTCCGTGACCAGCCAGTTCGAGCAGCACCTGCGCGCCGTCCTCGACCTGCCGCTCGGCGCCACCGGGGCCCGCGCGCCGTGGACGGTGATGGCCAACGTCCTGGGCAGCACCCGCGCGGAGCTGGCCGACGGCCTCGCCGAGGTCGCGGCGCTGGACCCCGGCGCCAAGGTGCACCTGTACGGCAAGGGCGTCCGCCCCGGCCGCAAGCTCGGGCACGTGACCGTCAGCGGCGACGACCTCGCCGACGTCCGCCGCCGGGCCGTCGCGGCCGCCGCCGTGCTGCGCGGCGAGCCCGTCGCGTGACCCGCAACGACCCGGAGGAACACATGGCTGCGCAGGGACCGCTCGTCGGCATCGTGATGGGCTCCGACTCGGACTGGCCCGTGATGGAGGCCGCCGCCCAGGCGCTCGCCGAGTTCGACGTGCCCGTCGAGGTCGACGTCGTCTCGGCGCACCGCCAGCCGGACAAGATGGTCGAGTACGGGCGCACCGCCGCCGACCGGGGGCTGCGCGTGATCGTCGCGGGTGCCGGGGGAGCGGCGCACCTGCCGGGCATGCTCGCGGCCGTCACGCCGCTGCCCGTCGTCGGGGTGCCCGTGCCGCTCGCGCGGCTCGACGGCCTGGACTCGCTGCTGTCCATCGTGCAGATGCCCGCCGGGGTGCCGGTCGCCACCGTGTCGATCGGCGGGGCCCGGAACGCCGGGCTGCTCGCCGCGCGGATCCTCGGGGCGGGGACCGACGACACCGCGCGCCGGGTCGCCGCGGCGATGCGGGCGTTCCAGGACGACCTGCGGGCCCAGGCGGACGCCAAGGGGGAGCGGCTGCGCGCGCAGCACGGGGACGGCCGCCGGCAGGGCGTCGGCTTCGGCGCCTGAGGGCGCTGCGCTGCGCGGGTGCCTGAGGGCGCGGCGCGGCGCGGTGGCTGAGGCGCTGCGCGGCGCGGTGGCTGAGGCGCTGCGCGGCGCGGTGGCTGAGGCGCTGCGCGGCGCGGTGGCTGAGGCGCTGCGCGGCGCGGTGGCTGAGGCGCTGCGCGGCCGCGAGGTCGTCAGTGCGGCACGGGGTCGTCCCGCAGGACGGGCGACCTCGGCATCGTGTGACGACCTCGGGCCGGGACGCGTGAAGGACTCGTCGAGGCCGCCCGCTCGACGGGCGAGGCGCCGCGGGCCGACCTACCGTCGATCGGGTGACGACCCTCGCGCCGCCCCGGACCGCGCCCGGCCCCGACGCCGCAGCGACCGCCGCCCCCGCGCCGCCGGGGGCCCGTGCCCCGCGGCTCGCGGCCCTCGACGGCCTGCGGTTCCTCGCCGCCCTCGGGGTCCTCGCGTACCACTTCACCGCCCGGCAGACCGACGCCTGGGGCCGGGACCTCGCCGAGGTCGCGCCCGCCGTCGCGCCGTGGGCCGTGTACACGTCGCTGGGCCCCGAGCTGTTCTTCGTGATCAGCGGCTTCGTCATCCTCATGACCGCGTGGGGCCGCTCCGTCCCGGACATCGTCGGGTCGCGGGTCGGCCGGCTGTTCCCGGCCTACTGGGTGGGCGTGCTGGCGACCGGCGCGCTGCTGCTCCTGGTCTGGCCGGGCAAGGAGATCACCGGCGACCAGGTCCTGGTGAACCTCACGCTGCTGCAGAGCCTGTTCGACGTCGACCACGTCGACGGCGTGTACTGGACGCTCTGGGTGGAGCTGCGGTTCTACCTGCTGGTCGCGGTGTTCGCAGCCGTCGGGATCACCCGGGCACGCGTGCTGTGGTTCGCCGCCCTGTGGCCCGCCGCGGCGATGCTGGCCCGGACGCTCGGGATGACGGATGCCGTCACCTGGCTCGTCGCCCCGTACGCCCCGCTGTTCGCCGCCGGCATGGCGCTGTACGTGATCCACCGGACCGGGCACCGCGTCCTGCCCTGGCTGCTCGTGGCGGGCAACGCCGCGCTGGCCACCGCGGCGCTCGTGCCGGCGCGCATGGACTCGCTCGGCGAGAACTCCGTCGTCGCGCCGCGGCCCGCGCTGCTCACGGCGGCGCTGCTCGGCTGCGTCGGGCTCGTCGCGCTGGTCGCCCTCACACCCCTGTCGCGGTGGCGCTGGGCGGGCCTGACCACCGTCGGCGCGCTCACCTACCCGCTGTACCTCACCCACGAGTACTGGGGTCTGTGGGTCGTGCACCTGCTCACCGGGCGCCTGCCGGTGTGGGCGGTGCTGACCGCGGCCGTGGCGTTCTCGCTCGTGCTCGCGTGGCTGGTGCACCGGTTCGTCGAGCGGCCGTTCGGGCCCCGCCTGCGCCGCGCGACCCGCGAGGGGTGCGAGCGGCTGCGCGACGGCGCGGCCCGCGCGGTGCGGACCGTGCGGGAGCGCTACGAGGCCGGGACGCCGCCGACGACGCCGGGGGGCAGGGTGCCGTCCCGGACGGCCGCGAAGAACGTCGGCGTCTGGTCCGGGTCCAGCCGCACCGTGGAGCCCGCACCGCCCGGCCGGTAGTCCATGTCGATGATCGGCGGGGTGCCGGTGATGCCGTCGGGTCCGGTCGCGGCGCGGAACGCCAGCGCGAGCTTCCCGAGATCGACGATGTCCGTGCCGTCGCTCGCGGTGAGCGCACCCGTGCCCGAGCTGATCAGCGACACCTGCTTGCCCGGCTGGAACAGCAGCGACGGGTTCTCGGCCTTCTGCGCGACGGCGGAGATGAGCTGGCGCTGGCGCAGGCCGCGGCCGATGTCGCCCGAGGGATCGGCGTAGCGCATCCGCGAGAACGCCAGCGCCTGCACGCCGTCGACCGTCTTGCAGCCGGGGGTGTCCCAGATCAGGCCGGACTTCGGCTCGTTCACCGGGAACTGGATGCCGGTGCTCTCGTCGAGGCACAGATCGACGCCGCCCAGGGAGTCGACGATCTGCTCGACGCCCCCGAACCCCACCTCGACGTAGTGGTCGACGGTCATGCCGGTCAGGCCCTCGACGGTCTGCACGAGGAGCGGCGCGCCGCCCCAGGAGAACGCGGCGTTGAGCTTGCTCGGCTCCTGACCGGGGATCTCCGTGTACGTGTCGCGGGGCAGCGAGATGAGGGCCGCCGGGCCGGACTCCGGCACCTGCAGCAGCAGGATCGTGTCCGTGCGGGCGCCGACCGTCTCGGAGTCCTCGATGACGCCGTCCTCGCGCGAGTCCGATCCGGCGAGCAGGTAGGTCGTGCCAGGGGTGTCCGCGGCGCCGGAGAGCGCGGCGACGTGCTGGACCTTCCCGTTCGCCCACATGACCAGCCCGACGGGCCAAGCGATCACGGCGACCAGCAGGAGCGCGACGACGACGGCGACGACCCGGGCGCGCCGCCGCCGACGGCGGGGAGCGGCGGGGAGGCGTCGGGGTCCGGGCGTCCGGGGACGCCGGGACCACCCGGGCCACCGGGGCGGGCGGCGGGCCCGGTCGGACGGCCGCGCCCGGGTCCCGTCGGCGCGCTCTGCCGGGCGGGCCGGGTCCCGGGTCCCGCGGGCGTGGCGGTGGAGCCCTCGCGCGCCGGCGTGCCGGTCCGGCCGGAGACGCGCGTCGGGCGCGGGCCCTCGCCGGGCTGCGCGGGGCGCGCCCCGGCGGAGGGCGCGATGCTCGCGGGGGCCTGCGGCGGGGTCTGCGCCGGTCCCGGTGCCTGCGGCTGGCCGGGACCCGTGCCCTGCGCGCCGGCTGCGGGCCGCGCGCTGGTCCGGGCCACGGCCGGGCGGGCGGGTGCGGCGGGCCGGGCGGGCGCTGCGGGCCGGGCAGGTGCGGCGGGCCGGCTGGGACGCGTCGTGCGGCCGGGGGCGGCGCCCGCAGCAGGCGGGTCCCCGACCGGGACGGCGCCGTCGGCGGAGGGGCGACGGCCACCGCCGGCGGGCGAGAAGCTCGGCGGGGTGCCGCGGGACGGGTCCCGCGGGGAGCGGTCGTCGGGGCGCGCCACGGTCAGCAGACCGCCGTGACGTCGTCGGCGGAGAACGCCTCCTTGCCGGCCTCCCGCGTCTCGGCGGGGTCCGGTGTCGCCGGGGTGGCGGGCGCCGTGGTCTGCGGGGCGGTCGCCCCGCTGCCGGGTGCCGCGGTGCCGGCGTCCGTGCTGCCGTCGGTCGTGCCGGTGCCCGCGTCGGCCGCCGGGTCCTGGCTGGTGCCCGTCAGCATCGGCTGGTCGGCGGCGACGTTCGCCCAGATGGTGTCGGCCTCGTCGGTCCACACCACCCGGTTCGGGTCGTTCGGCGCCGTCGCGAACGGGATGGTCATGAAGGAGATGTTCCCAGCCGGGGTGCTCCGCAGGCTGTAGGCGAGGCCGGCCATGTCGGTGATCGAGCTGAACCCGCTGTCGATCGACAGGGACTCGGTCGCGGAGTCCAGGAACCGGATCAGCTGCGTGATGTCGGTCAGCATGTTCTTGCTGAGCACCGTGCTGACGACCGCGGCGAGCAGCCGCTGCTGGCGGCCGAGGCGGTTGGTGTCCGAGCCGTCGCCCACGCCGGTGCCGGTGCGGGCGCGCGCGAACGCCAGCGCGGTGGTGCCGTCCAGGGTCTGGTTGCCGGCGGTCAGGTGCAGGCCGGCCTTCGGGGCGTCCATGTCGTTCGGCACGCAGAGCGAGACGCCGCCGATGGAGTCGACCATCTTGATGAAGCCGGCGAAGTCCACGACGACGAAGTGGTGGATCGGCACGTTGGTGTTGGCCTGCACCGTGTTGATGGTGCAGGCGGCGGCGGACGCGATGTCCCCGCCGTTGTCGGCGCCGATCGAGAAGGCGGAGTTGAAGATCGCGTTGCGCTGCGACCCGGTCGTGGAGCCGTCGCTCATCGTGCAGGACGGGATGTCCACGAGGGAGTCGCGGGGGATCGAGATCAGCTCGACGCGGGTCCGGTCCGCGGAGATGTGCGCCAGGATCGTCGTGTCCGAGCGCATGCCGCCGACGTACCCGCCGATCGCCTCGTTCTCGCCGTCGCGCTCGTCGGAGCCCATCAGCAGGATGTTCACCGGCTGGCCGGCGTTCGGGTCGTCCGGGTCCGCCGGGCCGGTCGCGGACGCGGACGGTTGCGGCTCCGGCAGGGTGTCGATGAGATCCGAGGCGTCGATCGCGTTGATGTTGCTGTTCAGCCGGACGTACAGCGCCGCTGCGCCGGACCCGCCGAAGCACAGGACCGCGACGGCGACCAGCGCCACGCCGCGCAGCACCGCGTGGGACCGGCGAGGACGCCCGTGGCGGACGGCACGAGGGCGTGCGGGGGCGGCGTGGCGGGAACTCACGGGGGAGAGCATAAGAGCCGCGCCTCGGCCCACAGCGGATCACCGGGGCGCGCGCCGTGGAGGATTCGTGCAGATGAGCGCGCCGGAGGAGTGCGACGCCGGCCGACCCGCGTTGTGCAGGGCAGCCGGCGTGCGGGTGCGTGGGAGGTCGGTGCCCAGTCGGGCGTCAGCGACCGAGCTGCGCGTACTTCGCCTCGGTGGCGTCCTTCTGCGGCCGCCACCACGCCTCGTTGGCGCGGTACCAGTCGATCGTCGCGGCGAGGCCGTCGCGGAACGTCGTGTACCGGGGCTCCCAGCCGAGCTCCGTGCGCAGCTTCGTGGCGTCGATCGCGTACCGCAGGTCGTGGCCCGGGCGGTCGCTCACCAAGTCGTACGCGTCGGGCGACTGGCCCATGAGCTCGAGGATCAGCTCGACGACGGTCTTGTTGTTCTCCTCGCCCTCGGCGCCGATCAGGTAGGTCTCGCCGGTGCGGCCCTTGGTGATGATGTCCCACACCGCGCTGTTGTGGTCCTCAACGTGGATCCAGTCGCGCACGTTCTCGCCCGTGCCGTAGAGCTTCGGGCGGATGCCGTCGACCACGTTCGTGATCTGGCGCGGGATGAACTTCTCGACGTGCTGGTACGGCCCGTAGTTGTTCGAGCAGTTCGAGATGGTCGCGCGCACGCCGAACGACCGCGCCCAGGCCCGGACCAGCAGGTCGGAGGACGCCTTGGTCGAGGAGTACGGGCTCGACGGGTTGTAGGGGGTGTCCGGCGTGAACTTGGCCGGGTCGTCCAGCTCGAGGTCGCCGTAGACCTCGTCGGTCGAGATGTGGTGGTAGCGCACGTCGTACCGGCGCACCGCCTCGAGCAGCGTGTACGTGCCGATCACGTTGGTGTGCACGAACGGCCACGGGTCGTGCAGCGAGTTGTCGTTGTGCGACTCGGCGGCGAAGTGGACCACCACGTCGCTGTTCTTCACGAGGTCGTCGACGATGTCGTGGTCGGTGATGCTGCCCTTCGCGAACGTCACCTGCTCCCAGACGGGGGCGAGGCTCTTCTCGTCACCCGCGTACGTCAGGGCGTCGAGGACGGTCACCTGCACCTCGGGGTGCTCGCGCACCACCTGGTGGACGAAGTTGGAGCCGATGAAACCGGCTCCGCCGGTGACGAGCATGCGCACGAGGTGCTCCTGCGGTGGAAGGGATGGACCGGTCCACGATACCCAAGGCCAGCCGTGGCGGTGGCCCTCGCCCGCCCTACGCGCGGGATCCGGTCCCGTCCGCCCGGTACGGCCCGAGCGGTGTCCTGGGCGCGACGAGCAGGCGCTCGACCTCGCGCCGGGGCGTGTGAGCGGACCGCCCGATCGCCGCACGCGAGCGCAGCAGCGACGGCGCCAGACGGAGGAACGAGGCCTGGGCTCGCAGCCGCGTGCGGACCAGCGGCCAGGGCTGCCGCCGTCGCAGCAGCAGCGAGGCGGTCGTCAGCAGGTGGGCGCCGATGACCCGGGCGGCAAGTGGGGCGGACGCGTCCTTCAACACCGTCGCCATGCGGTTGCGCACGTCGTGGAACCGGGCCAGTTCGCTGCCCTCGCCTGCCGACGCCGAGTGCAGGTGGTGCACGACGGCTCCCGGGCAGTGCTGCACGCGATAGCCCCGGAGCCGCAGCCGCCACGACAGGTCCGTGTCCTCGTAGTACATGAAGTAGCGCTCGTCGAACAGCCCAGCATCCTCCAGAGCGGACACGCGCAACAGGACCGCCGCGCCGCTGAACCCGAACACGCCCGCTGGCGGACGGTGCGCGCTCGCCTCGGCCAGCCAGCCCCTGTCGCTGCCGAAGCCGTCGGCCCGCACCTGGTTGCCCGTCGAGTTCACCAGGCGCGCGGTCCCCGCGGAATCGGGCACCCAGGCGCCGTCCGGGCCGTGGACCACGTCCGGGCGGCCCTCGTCCTGCGGTCCAGCCGCGCGGAACGTCCCGGCGAGCAGGACCGTCGCCGCGAGGGCGGCGACGTCGGGACCGGCGGCGTCCATGGCCTCGACGAGTCGGCGCACGGCGTCGGGCTCGGCGGTGGCGTCGTTGTTCAGCAGCAGGGCGTACCGGCTGCGCACGTCCCGCAGCGCGAGGTTGTTCCCGCCGGCGAAGCCGAGGTTGCGCGGCGACCGCACGAGCTCGACCTCGGGGTGGGCCCGCGCAACGACCTCCGGCGTGCCGTCGGTCGACGCGTTGTCCACGACGACCACGTGCATCCGCACCGGTCCCAGGTCCTGGCGGGCGAGGCTGTCCAGGCACGCGAGCACGAGGTCGCGCGCCTGGTACGTCACAGTGACCACCGTGACGTCGGCGGCGGCCGTCACAGGCGTGCCGCCCGCCGGTAGACGGACAGGGTGCGCCGCGCGCACTCCTGCCACGTGAAGCCGGAGGCCCACGCGCGACGGGACGCCCGCGCCGCCTCGTCGTCGGGTGCGTCGAGCGCCCGGGCCAGGCCGTCGGCAAGCGCGTCGACGTCGACGGGGTCGGCGAGCTGCGCGTGGCCGCCCGCCACCTCCCGCAGCGCGGGGATGTCCGCGGCGAGCACCGGCCGCCCGGCGGCGAGCGCCTCGAGCACCGGCAGGCCGAACCCCTCGTCCAGCGAGGGCAGGACCAGTGCGCGGGCACCTGCCACCAGGGCCCGCAGGTCGTTCTCAGCGAGCCACCCCGTGGGCACGACCCCGGGCCGGGCGGTCGACGCGGTCTCGCGGCCCGCCGGCCCGGCGAGCACGAGGTCGGGCGTCCCGGGGCGAGAGGCGCGTAGAGCGGCGTGCGCCTCGAGCAGCCGGGGGAGATTCTTGCGGGGGTCGAGCGACCCCACGAACACCACGTACTCGGGCGGCACCCATGGCGCGGCGGTCGAGAGCGGCCGCGGGGGCGCCGACCAGGCGGGGTCCACCCCGAGGGGCGTCGGCGTCACGCGGGAGGCGTCCAGGCCGTACCGCTCCCTCACCGCCGCGGCGACGGTCTCGCTCGGGGTGACGACGTGCGCCCCCCGGTCGAGCGCCCGCTGCACGAGGTCGCGGTACGCGAGCGAGTCGGCGGAGACGGTGCCAGGGTGGTCCACGTAGGTGAGGTCGTGCACGGTGACGACCTCCGCCGCACCGCGGGTGGGCGGTGACACGAAGTTGGTCCCGTGGAAGACGTCGGTGCGCCCCACCAGCAGCTCCACGGGCGGCCAGGAACCGCGCGTCCAGCCGGCGCGCAGGAGGCGGGCCGGGACCCGCGGGCCGGTCTGCCGCACCCCCGGCGGCAGGTCGGCGACGCGCCCGCCCCGTGCCGACCACGTGGAGACGTCGACCCGGTCGTCCGAGCCGGACAGCTCGGCGGCGGTCGCGGCCAGCAGCTCGGCGACGTAGCGCCCGATGCCGGTCCGGTTCCCGAGCAAAGGGGTGGCGTCGAGCGTGAACCTCACCGCGGCATGATCTCACGGAGCCGGGTCGCCCGGACGCGGCGGTCGCCCTCGGCCGGAGGGCGGGTGACGCCCGGTAGGGTGTGCCCGCCGTCCCGTGTGCCCCGTGCGCTGCCTAGGGCGCGGCGCAGGGTCAGTACGCAGCCGGTACGCATCTCGAGGACGGTCACAGGGTGGTCTTCAGTTCCTACACGTTCGTGTTCGGGTTCCTCCCGGCCTTCCTGATCGCCTACTACTTGCTGCGTCCCCGGTTCCGCAACGCCCTGATCCTGCTCGCGAGCCTGTTCTTCTACTACGTCGGAGACAAGGACGGCATCGTCGCGCTGGTCGGTGCGATCGTCCTGAACTACGGAGTCGGCCTGGGCATGGGCCCGACCGCAGACGCGGCGACGCCGAGCTGGGCGGGACGCCGGACGCGCTCCCGCAGCTGGCGACTCCGGTGGATGTGGTTCGGCGTCGCACTGAACCTGGCCGTCCTCGGCTGGTACAAGTACGCGGGCTTCTTCACCTCGTCGGTCGACGCCGTCGCCGAGAGGTTGGGCCTCGGCAACCCGCTGCCCGTGCTCGACGTCGCCCTGCCGCTCGGGATCAGCTTCTTCGTGTTCCAGGGCATTAGCTACCTGGTCGACGTCTACCGCGGCACGATTGCACCCACCCGGAACTTCGTCGTCTTCGGGGCGTACAAGTCGCTGTTCCCGCAGCTGATCGCCGGCCCGATTGTGCGCTACCGTGACATCGCCGACGCGCTGGATCACCGCGCGGTCACCGAGTCGATGGTCTTCCAGGGCGTCGTCCGCTTCGTGATCGGCTTCACCAAGAAGGTGCTGCTGGCCGACACGTTCGCGCTCACCGCCGACGCGATCTTCGCCCTGCCGCAGGACCAGCTCAGCACGTCGACCGCCTGGCTCGGCACGATCGCGTACACACTCCAGATCTACTTCGACTTCTCGGCGTACTCCGACATGGCGATCGGCATGGCGCTGATGATGGGCTTCAGGTTCCCGGAGAACTTCAACTACCCGTACACCTCACGCTCGATCCGCGAGTTCTGGCGCCGGTGGCACATGACGCTGTCCAGCTGGTTCCGGGACTACGTCTACATCCCGCTCGGCGGCAGCCGGGCGGGGAAGGTGCGCACGTACGTGAACTCCCTGATCGTCTTCTCCCTCACCGGCCTGTGGCACGGTGCGGCGTGGACCTTCGTCGTCTGGGGACTCTGGCATGGCCTCTTCATCGTGCTCGAACGGCTGATTGACCTGGACAGCCGCCGCATCCCGTCCGTGCTCCGATGGGCGGGGACGATGGGCGTCGTGCTCGTCGGCTGGGTGCTGTTCCGAGCCGAGTCGTTCGACAAGGCGATGCACATGCTCGGCCTGCTAGTCGGCATCGGGGACGGAGCCGTGGGCGCCCGGCCGTTCGGCGAGTTCTGGACCTCCGCGCTCGCCGTCGCCGTCGTCGCCGGCCTCGTCCTCAGCTTCCCGGTGTACAGGTGGATCAAGGAGCGGCTGCCCCGCATGCCGCGCCTCGTCGCTGGCTGGCTGTTCTTCTCGTTGCTGTTCGTGCTCGCCAGCGCCAAGGTGCTTGCCGGGGCGTACAGCCCGTTCCTGTACTTCCGGTTCTGACGATGGGACGCACTCAGATGCGCTGGACCTCCTGGGGTCGCAAGGCAACCGTCGCGGTGTTCATGGGGGCGTTGCTCGCGCCGCTGATCGCGGTCGGCTTCTCCAACCACGTTCGGGAGACGGTCGCGGTCGTCGCCGGCAACCCGGGGGAGTGGCAGGCGCAGTCCAACCGGCTGCGCGCGGCAACGCCGCTGTGGGACAACGCGGTGTCCGCGTACTCCACGCTCCTGTACGACCTCGGCACCTCGTCCAACGAGGGCGTCGGCGTGGTCGGGCGGGACGGCTGGATGTTCCTCGGCGACGTGCAGAACGCGAACTTCTCGCAGGCGATTGGCCGCCGGCAGTACACGCAGCAGGAGATCGACGCGTGGGCCTCGGTCGTGGACGACCAGCGGGAGTGGCTGGCCGCGCGCGGCATTCCGATGGTCTTCGCCGTGGGCCCGGCCAAGTGGTCCGTCTACCCGGACCAGCTCCCGGCCTGGACTGACGACGTGCGCGAGGAGACGATCTTCGACCAGATCCTGGCCGCCCGGCCGGACCTCGGCGTGGTGGACCTGCGGCCGGGGCTGCGCGAGGCGCGCGACACCGCCGACACCTACTCCAAGCTCAACAGCCACTGGACGGACTACGGTGCGTACGTCGGGTGGCAGGGGATCGCCGACGCCATCGAGCAGCGGCTCCCGGGGGTCGACGCCCACGCCTCGGCGCTGGAGTCGGTGACGACTTCCGACGACGGACCGAACGAATTCGACGCGATGATGGGCGTGCGCGCGCCGAACCCGTGGACGACCCCCGAACTCGCGCAGCCGCTGCCGGACTACCAGGTCCCTCAGGGAGACGGCACCGCGGTGACGCTCTCCGGTGACCAGGTGACGAATCTGCTCGACCTGCCGCGTACCACGACCAACCCCGACGCCGGCAACGACCTGACCGTCCTCGTCCTGCGCGACTCGATGGGTGACGCGCTCTCGCCATACATCCAAGCGGCGTTCGGCACCACGGTGCAGGTCCGGCACAACATCGACTCGCCGCAGGAGGCTCCGAACCTCGCGGCGATGGTCGACCTCGTGCAGCCGGACCTCGTGCTGGTGGAGATGGCGGAGCGGCACTTCAACTCCGGCCTGCCGGACGGCGAGGCTTGGGCGGCGGCCAACGCCTACGACCGCGCCGACGCCGGTGCAGGGTCGTCGTGGACCTCGAGCGACCCGGCTGCCGCGACCCTGTCAGTCGAGGGCGCGCTGGGCACCGGCACCAGCTCGACGGTCCGCTGGGACGCCCCCACGGCGGGCACCGCGGTGCTGCGGGTGTCCCTGCTCGCATCCGGCCCCGGCACCATGACCGTCAGAGCGGACGACGGGACTGCTCGCTCGCTGCGGGTCGCGCGCGACTCGAACGTCCTGTTCGCCGAGATCCCCGTCGCCGCCGGCGCGCAATCGGTGACGCTCGAGCTCGGGGCCGGCTCTGCGGCTGCGGAACTCACGTCCCTGAGCGTGCGTCCCGCCTCCTGACCGGATGCGGGACGCACGCCGGGAGTGGTCAGGCGCCGCCCAGCGAGCGGACGTAGGCCACGACGTCGGCCGCCCTCGGCAGCAGACCCTGCTCCTGGGCCTGGGCGAGGGTCGGCGCCGCTTGGTCCTTCTCGGACAGCAGCGGGGTTAGGGGCGCTCCCGACCGGTCCGTCGTCGGCCACTCGATCCCGAGCGCGGGGTCCAGTGGGTGGATGCCGTGCTCGCGGCCCGGCGCGTAGCCGGTCGAGCACAGGTAACTCACGGCGGAGTCGTCCTCGAGGGCGAGGAACGCGTGTCCGAGCCCCTCGGACAGGTAGATGCCGCGGCGTGACTCGTCGTCGAGCAGCACGCTGTCCCACCGGCCGAACGTGGACGAGCCCACGCGGATGTCGACGGCGACGTCCAGCACGGCGCCGCGGGTGCACGTCACGTACTTGGCCTGGCCGGGCGGGACGTCCGCAAAATGGATGCCCCGCAGGACGCCGGCCGCCGACACCGAGCAGTTGGCCTGCTCGAGGGTGAGACGGTGGCCCACCACGGGGGCGAACGCCGCCTGGGAGAACCACTCGAGGAAGACCCCCCGGGGGTCGGCGAACTGCCGGGGCGTGATCTCCCACGCACCCGGCACGGCGAGCTGTCGGTACTCCACAGGAATCCTCCAGGTCAGGTGACTCGGTCTGGGCCAGGATATGGGCCCGCGCGGCGGTGGCGTCCCGAGCGTGTGTGCGTCACCCACGGACGAGCGATGCTGGCCCCATGACGACCATGCGCGAGGTGGCGGAAGACGTGGCACGGCGCACCGGGGTCCCGTACGAGCGCGTGCTGGTGGCTGCCGAGGAGGAGCTCGTCGCACTCGGGTACGACGTGCCGCGCGAGGGAGTGGCTCCCGACTTCCGGTTCGACACCCAGCACCTGGACGTGGTTATCGCCGGTGTGGAGGCGGCGCTCGGTGTCTCAGAGGTGCGGCCAGCGCCGGTGCAGGAGACGGAGACAGACGACCTCTGACGTCCCACCGCAACGCGGAGCCGCCCCCGCCTGCCCCGTAGGCGCCGTAGGCTCTCGGGTGATCGCCACCGCAGGTGGCCGGTGGAAGGGGTTCGCACGTGACGGGCCGTTTGTGGCGAAAGCGGTGGGTGGTGGCGGCCGCGGTGCTGGTCGTCGTCCTAGGTGCCGGGACGGCTGTCGCGCTGTCGTGGCGGTCGGGGCCGTCTGGTGCCGAAACCGCGCCGTCACGGTCGGCGACACGGGACGCGACGCCGTCAGCGGCGCCGCCGGGCGCCGAGCCGACCGAGACACCCCGCCCGGGGGAGATGGCGCCCGTCACCACGGGGCCCGAGCGCAGCCCGGCGCCCGCGGCCACTCCGCCGCCCGACCCGGGACCGCCCACCGTGCCCGAAGGAGGCAGCGGTACGCCGGTCACCGTCTCCCGCTCGGGCTGGGACGGGACGTCGCGGTCGCTCCAGGTCGCGGCGGCCGCCACCGCGGTGGTCGAGGACGGCGCCGTGTGCACGCTCGCCGCCTCCCGCGACGGCGTCGTACTCAAGACCGAGGTCGACGCGGTGCCGGACGCGACGTCGACGAGCTGCGGCCAGATCGAGCTGCAGGACCCACGGCTCACGTCGGGGACCTGGGATGTCAGAGTGACGTACACGTCGCCGGCGACCGAGGGGACGTCTCCGCTCAGCCGGGTTGAGATACCCTGACCGCCGCCACGGTGCGCCGCGCCGTGCCGCGCTCCGTCCCGAACCGGAAGGTGAAACCTGCATGACCGCCGCCCGTCCCCTCGTCGGTGACCAACCCGGCAGGCAGGCGGTGGCCCGCCGTGTGTTATGGACCGTTTTCGTTGGGGCGTTCCTCGTCATCGGCGGCTGGTCGATCTCGAATCCGCTGATGGCGGCGCCGGACGAGCCGGCGCACGCGGTGAAGGCCGCGGCAACGGTTCGGCTGCAGTTCTCCGCCGACGAGAGCGAGTACAACCCGGGGCGGGGTACCTTCGAGGTCCCCGCTCTTTTCGCGCAGATCTGGCAGGTGCCGTGCTTCGGCTTCCAGCCGGAGACCGCGGCGAGCTGCTTCACCGGGTTCGACGGCGACCTCGCGCGGCCTTCGGAGAGCACCTCGCACGTCGCGCGGTACAACCCGGTCTACTACGCGCTCGTCGGGCTCCCGAGCCTTGCCGGGTCGAGTGAGGTGACGCTCTACGCGATGCGGCTCGTCGGCGCGGCGCTGAACGCGTTGCTGGTCGCGCTCGCCGCGCGCACGGTGGCAGAGCTCCGCCGGTGGCACTGGCCCGCCGCCGCTCTCGTCGCCTCCCTCACGCCTATGACGTTCTTCGTGTTCAGCTCGCTCACCCCGCAGGGTCCGGAGATCGCCGGTGCCGCGGTCACGTGGCTGCTCCTCCTCGCCCTGACCCGCGAGCCGGACGACGCCCTGCTGACCCAACGGATGTGGCGGCTCGTGGTGGCGTCAGGGTTGTTCGTCATCGCCCGCGGTCTGAGCCCGGCCTACCTCCTGCTCGTGATCGCGGCGGTGGTCCTCGCGGCGCCCCGCCCGGCGGTGGTGCTCGACCTGGTGCGCAATAGCCGGATCTGGCCGCAGATCGCCGCGTGCGCGGCGCTCGCCGTTGCGGGCGTCGTCTACACCCTCGCGTCGGGTTCTCTCGCGCTCGGCATCGTGCTTCCGGACGAGACGCTCACCGCGCGCGGCGTCGTGCGCACGATGCTCGGCAACACCAGCGCGTACCTCGAGCAGCTTTTGGGCGTCTTCGGATGGGGGGACACGCACCTGTCGCTGTGGACGTTGCTGCTCGCCGGCAGTGTCGTGCTGCTCGTGCTGCTCGTCGGGCTCGCCTTCGGGACGCTACGGGAGCGACTTGCAGTGGGCGCTGTCGTCGTCGCCACTTTCTTGCTCCCCATCGTCGTGCAGCTGCAGTCGTTCCGCGAGACGGGCATGGTCTGGCAGGGCAAGTACGTGATGCCGCTCGCCATCGGGGCACTGCTGATCGCGGGTTTCGGCGCCGAGAGGGAACCCATGACGGCCGCCGTCGCACGCCCGCTGCTGCGGGCGGTAGTGGCGGTCGTCGCCGTCGTGCAGGTGACGGCGGTCGCCGTGAACCTCCACCGGAACGTGAACGGCGTGAACGGAAGCTGGTTCACCGTGACCTCCGAGTCGTGGACCCCGCCCGGCGGCCCTGTGCTGTGGCTCGTGGTGCAGGCGCTGCTGTGGGCCGGCGTCTTGGTGCTCGCCTGGCGGGTCACCCGCCGACCCCTCGAGGGGGACCGCCCGGAGTGACCGGTCGAGTACCCTGGCCCGTGCTCCTAGGACGGCGCCGTCGGTGACGGCGTCCCGTCTGCCACCACTGAACCGTGGCTCTGCCGGGCCACCTGCCGCAAGGGGAACGACCGTGACCACCCAGACGCTGCGGATCGCGGCGATTGTCCCGTGCTACAACGAGGAAGCCTCGATCCGGACCGTGGTCGAGGATCTCCGGGCTGCCGTCCCGGAGATGGTCGTGTACGTGTATGACAACAACAGCACGGACCGGACGGCGCAGATCGCGAGAGAGGCCGGCGCGGTCGTGCGCTCCGAGACCCGTCGTGGCAAGGGCAACGTCGTCCGAAGGGCGTTCGGCGACGTGGACGCGGACGTCTACCTCCTGGTCGACGGGGACGACACCTACGACGCCGGAGCAGCCCGGCGGATGATCGACACCCTGCTCGCGGGGCCGCTGGACCACGTGTTGGGCGTGCGGCGGCAGGCCGAGGGTACCGAGAGCGCTTACCGGCCCGGGCATGAAACCGGCAATCGCGTCTTCAACCGGCTCGTCGGGTGGCTCTTCGGCGAGCAGGTGACCGACATGCTCAGTGGCTATCGCGTCTTTTCCCGGCGCTTCGTCAAGTCCTTCCCTGCGCTGTCCCAGGAGTTCGAGATCGAGACCGAGCTCACCGTGCACGCGATGAGCATGCGGGTTCCTCAGGTCGAGGTCGAGGTGGGATTCAAGGACCGCCCGGCCGGCAGCGAGAGCAAGCTGCGCACCTACCACGACGGCATGCGCATCCTCTGGCTGATCGCGCAGCTGCTCCGCCACGAGCGGCCGATCCAGTTCTACGGCGTCTTCGCGGCGCTCACCTTCCTCGTGAGCCTACTGCTGGGGATCCCAGTGGTGCTCGACTACGCGGAGACGGGCCTGGTGCCGCGGTTTCCGACGGCGATCCTCGCCTCGTCGTTCGCCGTGCTCGGTTGCCTCGCCGTGACGATCGGCCTCGTGCTCGACGGTGTCCTGAAGTCGCGCCGGGAGGCGATGCGGCTGTCGTACCTGCGCCTGCCCGCACCCGCGGCGCAGGACGCGCCCACCGTCGCTCTGCCAGGCCGGGACGCTGCCGACGCCGCCGCCACGCTCCCCGCCCCTACCGTGCCGACCAGGACTACGACGCTGGGACGGTGATCGTCCCGCTCTGGAACTGCTGGGAGACGGTTCCCCCGGACGTCACGGCGTCCCCGACGGGATAGCCGTACGGCCCGGTCTCCCAGCCGGCGGCCGCCCAAGCCGCCCGGACGGCACCCGAGGTCGCGTGCGCCCCGGTCGCCGGGGAGTAGTGGATCGACCCTCCGACGAAGTTCTGGTAGCGCCCGCCGTCCCGCAGCCCGCTCACGGGCTCGGAGGTCGGGTAGCCCAGGATGCCGTTCTCCCAGCCGACGCGTGCCCACGCCTGCATGAGGACGGTGTCGCTCGAGTGCGTGCCGCTGGCGGGGGAGGCGTAGATCGCCCCGCCCGCGAAGTTCTGGTACGTCCCGCCGCCTCTTAGACCGTCGACGGGGTCAGAGGTGGGGTAGCCGAGCCTCCCGCCCTCCCAACCGGTGCTCGACCACAGGACGTAGACCGTGCCCGAGGTCCAGTGCGCCCCAGTGGAGCGCGAGGCGTGCACCGCGCCGCCCGTGAAGTTCTGGAACGACCCCTGGTCGCGCAGCCCCGTGACGGTTCCCGAGGTCGGACGCCCAAGCTGTCCCGACGCACCGCCGGCGCGGTCCCACGCGGCGCGGATGCCGGTGGACATCGACTGCGGAGTCGCTGACGCCGACGTCGCGGTGATCGTTCCGCCCTGGAACGTCTGGGAGATCGCGCCCGTCGCCGGGTCGGCGACGGCCTCCGCCGTCGGGTACCCGAGGAACGGGCCGCCCTCCCAGCCCGCGGCGGACCACGTGGCGTAGAACGAGCCCACGGTGGCGTGCGCTCCCGTACTCGCCGAGGCGTGGACGGCTCCGCCGGCGAAATTCTGGTAGGAGCCGCCGTCGCGGAGCCCGGTCACCGTGCCGGAGGTCGGGGCGCCCAGCACACCGGACGTACCGCCGAGTGACTCCCACAAAGTCCGTACGGCGGTGGTCATCGCGTAGGCGGTTCCGCCGGGCCGCGGCACCGAGACGACGCCGCCCCGGAACTGCTGCGTGACCGTGCCCGAAGCGTCCGTGGTTGCCGCCGAGGTCGGGTAGCCGAGCGGGCCGCGCTCCCAGCCCGTGCTGCCCCACGCCTGGGCGACGGCGGTCGTCACGCCGAACGTGCCGGTGGCGGGTGAACTGTAGATCGCCCCGCCCGAGAAGTTCTGGTAGCTGCCACCGCCCAGGAGGCCGGACACCGGGTCAGACGTCGGGTAACCCAGCGCGCCTCGCTCCCAGCCGAGGGCGGACCAGGCGGGGACGAAGGCGTTCGTCACGTAGTGCGCGCCCGTCGCGGGCGAGGAGTAGATCACACCGCCGGCGAAGTTCTGGTAGACGCCGTTGGACGGCAGCAGCCCGAAGACGGGGTCCGACACGGGGTACCCGAGGGTGCCCGTCTCCCAGCCCGCGGCGGACCACGGTCGCGTGAACGCTGTGGTGACCCAGTGGGTCCCGGTCGCCGGGGAGGAGTAGATCGCTCCGCCGGAGAAGTTCTGGTAGGTGCCGCCCTCGCGCAGGGCGACCTGGGGCGACGTGGGGACGCCGAGGAGCGACCCGCTGTAGCCGATCCGCGCCCAGAGTTCGCCGAACGTGCCGGTCACCGCGTACCGCCACTGCGTCGTGCCGAACCAGTCGGTGAACATGGACCAGAAGTTGAGGTTGCCGTACGAGGAGCAGCCGTCCGGCGCGCCCCGCAGGACTGCGGCGTTCGGCTGGTACGGCGTGTAGTTGTACAGCGCCGCCGTCGCGGAGTTCTGGATGGTGACCGACGACGAGCCGCAGCTGGCGTTGGGGTGGAACTGGATGGTGTTCGCTCGGTCGGCCCGGTACGTGTATCGGGTCGGGTTCTGCGTGTACAGCTGAAACTGTCGTGCCGCGAGGAATACCTGATTGTAAAAGCCGTAGTACTGCGCCTCGCACGGGGCCGTGTCGGGGCACCCGTAGCCGGTTGCAATCTGATACCGGCGCGGGGTGAGCCCTGCGCCGGAGGCGGTCACCAGGCTCTGCTCCTTCTGCAGCAGCACGAGCAGCACCCGGGGGTTGATCCCGCAGGCTACCGAGACCTTGGCGATGATGTCCGCCGCCGACTCCGACGGGCGGCCCTCGTAGGTACCGGCGCACCCAGACGCCGTGCGGGTCCAGGTGTCTTGCCGGAAGTCCTTGAGGCACGGGGTGCCGGTGCTGCCTGGGCGGCACGACTGACCCATCCACGTCAGGAACGAAGCGATCTCGTCCCGGCTCATCGCGGTCGAGTCGTAGAAGACCGCGTCCGATATGATCGAGCCTGCCCGGAACTGGGACGCATCGGCGGCCCGGGCGGCCGGTACGCCGAAGGGCAGCACCGCGCAGGCGAGCACCAGGGCGAGCAGCGCGACGAGCGCCGTCCGGGCGGGGCGGGACGGCGCGGGCGGGTGCGTCGGCAACCACGAAGCGGTCATGGGGGCAGGCTACCCGGGGTGTCGCCGCCTGCCGTGGAGGTCCGCGTCCGGTTGATAGGGTGGCGCAGCCGTGCTCGCGTTGCCCGTTCGGCGGTGGGGGCCGGGAGGCAGCTGCCGGACCGCAAGCGGTCCCGCTGCTGCCGTGCCGTGAGAGCTGTCGAGGGAGTGGACTTGTCCGTGCGCCGAGTGGTGTTCTATCTGTTCTTCGACGCGCAGGGCGTGGTGGACGACTACGTCTCCTACATGCTCAGCAGTCTCCGGCCGCACGCCGACCACATCTTCGTGGTGTCGAACTCGTCGCTGACCCCGGAGTCGCGAGCGAAGCTCCACGGCGTCGCGGACACCGTGTGGGTGCGCGAGAACACGGGCTTCGACGTTTGGGGCTACAAGCAGGCGATGGAGGCCTTCGGTCGCGAGCGACTGGCGGAGTACGACGAGATCGTGCTGATGAACTACACGATCTTCGGCCCGGTGTTCCCGTTCCAGGAGCTGTTCGCCCGTGCGGACGCGGCCGACGTCGACTTCTGGGGCGTGACGGCCCACAAGGCGGTCGACCCGAACCCGTACCAGGCCGGCCCCGAGGTGCTCCCGGAGCACATCCAGTCCCACTGGATCGCGGTCCGCCGTTCCATGTTCACGTCGCGCGAGTTCCAGCAGTACTGGGACGAGATGCCGATGATCACCTCGTACCAGGACTCGATCCTGACGCACGAGTCACGGTTCACGCAGCACTTCGCGGACCGGGGCTTCCGGCACGAGGTCCTCTTCCCGCCGTCCGACTACCCGGACGACCACCCGATCTTCGAGAACTTCGACCTCCTGCTCGACGACCGCTGCCCGATCGTCAAGCGCCGGATCTTCTTCCACGAGCCCACGTACCTGGACCGCCGGGCGATCATCGCGAAGCGGCTCATGGAGCGGCTCGAGGCCAGCGACTACCCGACGGAGCTCGTCTGGCAGAACGTGGTCCGCACCAGCGAGCCCCGGACACTGCACACCAACCTGTCGCTGGTCGAGGTCCTCTCGGAGGAGGACGACGGCTGGCGCCCGGACCCGTCCCGCCGGGTCGGCGTCGTCGCTCACATGTTCTACGCCGACATGGTCGACGAGCTCATGACCCAGGTGTCGCGCATCCCCGTGCCGTACGACCTCTACGTGTCGACCAGCACGCAGGAGCGCAAGGCGCAGATCGAGCAGGCGCTGGCCGCGTACGACGTGCAGCGCGTCGAGGTCCGGGTCGTGGAGCAGAACCGCGGGCGCGACATGAGCGCGTTGTTCATCACGTTCCGGGACGTCCTGCAGGGCGGCGGCTACGACGTGCTGTGCCGCGTGCACTCCAAGAAGTCGCCGCAGAACGACTTCAACAACGGGCGGCTGTTCAAGCAGCACCTCTTCGACAACCTCCTCGGCACGCCCGGCTACGTCGCGCACGTCCTGCGGCTCTTCGAGGAGAACCCGACGCTCGGCATGGCGTTCCCCCCGGTGGTCAACATCGGGTTCCCGACGCTCGGGCACGCCTGGTTCACCAACCGCGGGGTGGCGGCCGAGTGGGCCGAGAAGGTCGGCATTACGACGCAGTTCGACCGGTCCACGCCGATCGCGCCGTACGGGACGATGTTCTGGTTCCGTCCGGACGCCGTGCGTGACCTGACGGACCACGACTGGCGCTGGGACGACTACCCGGCCGAGCCGGGTCACACCGACGGCGGCCTCGCGCACGTCCAGGAGCGGCTCCTGGCGTACGCCGCCATGAACGCCGGGTACCACGTGCGGGCGATCATCAACCGCGACTGGGCGGGCATCAACTACGGCTTCCTGGAGTACAAGCTCCAGCGCATCAGCTCCATGCTGCCGGCGTACACGCAGGAGCAGGTGGACTACCTGACGCGGATGCAGGAGCAGACGCTGCTCGGCTGGCTCAAGGTCGGTCTCGACCAGCGCTCGCCGCGCCTGAGCCGCGCCCTGCGTCCGCTGTACAAGGGGGCGCGCGTGGCGTACCGGATGGCGCGCAAGGCCGCCCGACGCTGACGCCAGGGGGCGGGGTGGCGGACGCCACCACCCCGCCGCCCTCTCGGGGTGGTCAGCGGGGGAGAGCGGAGTCCTCGGCGGCGGTGCCCGGGCCTTGCACGTTGCCGAGCGCGTCCGGCCGGCCGCCGAACACGACGGAGCGGTACGCCACGAACCGGAAGACCGTGGCGAGGCCGAACCCGACGACGTTCGCCGCGATGTTGTCGGCGAGAGGCGACCTGAGGCCGAGCACCTCCCGCGAGACCCACAGCGGGGCCACGGCGATCACCATGCTCAGCAGCGAGAACAGCAGGAACAGTGCCGCCTCGCGCCCGGGGGTGCGGCTGCGCCGCTCGTGGAACACGAAGTAGCGGTTGCCCAACCAGGTCACGACGGTGGCGGCGGCGACCGAGAGCAGTTTCGAGAGCGTCGGGTCCAGGTGCGGACCGCCGTAGGCGAGCAGGTTGAAGAGCCCGACGTCGACGACGTAGCCGACGGCACCGACGGCCCCGAACCGGACGACGTCACGCAGCAGCGCGCGAAGCCGCGCGCCCCTGCGGCGGTCCTTCGCAGCCGTCATGTCGCCTCCTGTGGTGCGGTGCACCGGGTGGCCGGGCCCGGGACAGACTAGCCGACGGTCGTGCGCACCCGGTGTCCGTCGTGTGAGGCAGACTGGCCCCCGTGAAGCGGATTCTCGTGACCGGCGCAGGTGGCTACATCGGGGCGCACGTCGTCCCCGCCCTGGTGCGCAAGGGCTTCGACGTGGTGGCGGTGCAGCGGCCGGGGCTCGCCGCCCACGCGTCCGACCCAGCCGTGACGTGGCTCGAGGCGGACATCTTTGAGCCGGCGGATGTCCTGGACGCGGCGGGCCGCGTGGACGTGCTGCTCCACATGGCGTGGGAGGCCGGGTTCGTGCACAACGACCCGGTCCACATGCTCCGGCTCTCGGACCACTACCGGTTCCTCGACGCGGCGGTGGCGGCGGGTGTCCGGCAGGTCGCCGTGCTCGGCACCATGCACGAGGTCGGCTACCACGAGGGCGCGATCGACGAGCACACCCCGACGCGACCGCGGTCGCTGTATGGCGTCGCGAAGAATGCGCTGCGCGAGGCGCTGCAGGTGCGGCTGGCCGGGGCGGACACGGTCCTGCAGTGGCTGCGCTGCTACTACATCACGGGCGACGACGAGCGGAGCCGGTCGGTGTTCGCCAAGGTCGTCGAGGCGGCCCGTGAAGGGAAGCGGACATTCCCCTTCAACTCCGGCCTCAACCAGTACGACTTCATCGACGTGGACGACCTGGGCGCGCAGATCGCCGCCGTCGTCGACCAGACCGAGATCACCGGCATCATCAACTGCAGTTCGGGCGAGCCCGTCGCCCTCAAGGACCGCGTCGAGCGCTTCATCGCGGAGCACGGGTTGGACCTCGAGCTCGAGTACGGCGCCTTCCCGGACCGGCCGTACGACTCGCCCGCCGTCTGGGGAGACGCCACGAAGATCCGCTCCGTGCTCGCGGCCGAGGCGGCCCGCTGACGACACGTCCCCTGTGTCGCGTGCCGACGGCCTGCGTCCTGGCACCCGGACGCAGCGGATATCCTGTACCGCCGGTGGGCTCGGCCTGCGTGCCAGCCGCCACCCCACCATCAGCCGGAGGAGAAGAATGACCACGTGCATCGTGACCGGCGGTGCCGGTTTCATCGGCTGTGCGACGTCCTCGCTGCTGGCCGACCGCTTCGACCGGGTCGTCGCGCTCGACGTGCTGCACCCCGCGGTGCACGCCGTCGCGCAGCGCCCCGCGGCGCTCGACCCGCGCGTCGAGCTGCGGACCGGTGACGTCACGGACGCCGGGGCGTGGGACGCGTTGCTGGCGGACGCGCGCCCGGACGTCGTGCTGCACCTGGCCGCCGAGACCGGCACGGGCGTCTCGTTGACCGAGGCGACCCGGCATGCTCACGTGAACGTCGTCGGGACCGCGCAGATGCTCGACGCTCTCGTCCGGCACGACGCCCTGCCGTCGGCGGTGGTGCTCACATCCAGTCGTGCGGTGTACGGCGAGGGTGCCTGGGTCCGCGACGGCGTCCCCCTGGTCGTGGGCCAGCGGAGCCGTGCGCAGCTCGAGCGGCAGGAGTGGCAGCCGGCCGATGCGGAGCCGCGCCCCCACCGCGCGGACCTCGTCCAGCCCCGCCCCACCAGCGTCTACGGCGCCACCAAACTCGCGCAGGAGCATGTGCTCGGCGCATGGGCGCTCGCCATGGGCGTCACGCCTGTGGTGCTGCGCCTGCAGAACGTCTACGGCCCCGGGCAGTCGCTCACGAACCCGTACACGGGCATCGTGCCGCTGTTCGCTCGGACGGCCCGCGACGGGAAGGTCGTCCCGGTCTACGAGGACGGCGCCATCGTCCGCGACTTCGTGCACGTCACCGACGTCGCGGCGGCCGTCGCCGCCGCGGTCGACGCCATGACCACGGGCGGAGCGCTGCCGGACGGCCCGGTCGACATCGGCTCCGGCGTGCCGACCACGGTGCTCGAGCTGGCCCGGACGGTGGCCGGCTACTACGGGGCGCCCGATCCCGTGGTCACCGGTCAGTTCCGGGACGGCGACGTGCGCTACGCCTGCGCCGACCCGTCCGCGGCGGCGGGGCTCTGGGGCTGGCGGCCGACGGTCGACGTGGCCGACGGGGTGCGCGGGCTGTGCGCCTGGATCGACGAGGGGAGCGCGGCATGAGGCTGGCGGACGAGGTACGGGACGTCGTCGGGTCTCGGGAGCTGCTGGGCAACCTGGCGCGCCGCGAGCTCCGCAGCCGGTACAAGGGCACGGCACTCGGCTGGGCGTGGTCGCTGATCAACCCGCTTGCGAGCACGCTGGTCTACTCGGCGGTGTTCGGCGTGGTCATGCGGGTGAACCCGCCGGTCGGCGTGGGCGGCCTGCACAACTTCGCGCTGTTCCTGCTGTGCGGACTGCTGCCGTGGAACTTCCTCGCGATCGTGATCCAGGGCGGCCAGACGTCGTTGCTCGACAACGCGAACCTCATCAAGAAGACCTACTTCCCCCGGCGGCTGCTCCTGCTGTCGCACGTGGGATCGTCCTTCGTGACGTTCCTGGTCGAGATGGGCGTGCTGGTGGCGGTCTTCGGGATGTTCGGGGTGAACGTCCTGCCATGGATCCCGCTGACGCTGGTGATCATGGTGCTGCTCGCGGTCTTCGGGCTGGGCATCGCGCTGGCGCTCTCCGTGGCCAACGTCTACTTCCGCGACGTGGCGCACTTCGTCGGGATCTTCATGCAGATCTGGTTCTACGCGACGCCGATCGTGTACCCGATCACTTATGTCCAGGGCCTCGAGAACGGCGACAGCTGGGCGGCGAACGTGCCGCTCACGACGCTGTACGAGCTCAACCCCACGGTGGCCTTCATCGAGCCGATCCGGGACATGTTCTACAGCGGCACGTGGCCCGAGGCGCGGTTCCTGCTCCTCGCCGTGGGCTGGGCCGTGCTCGCGCTCCTGCTGGGCAACCTCGTGTTCCGCCGCCTGGAGCCCCGACTGGCAGAGGAGCTGTGATGGACCACGCCATGCGCGTCGAGGACGTGTCGAAGCGGTTCAGGATCTACCACGAGCGCAACCAGTCTATGAAGAGCGCGCTCATGCGCCGTGGACGGGCGAAGTACGAGGAGTTCTGGGCCCTGCGGGACGTGGACCTCGAGATTCCCCAGGGCAAGACGTTCGGCCTCGTCGGCCACAACGGGTCGGGGAAGAGCACTCTGCTCAAGTGCCTCGCGCGCATCCTCGTGCCCGACTCCGGCACCGTGACCACCCACGGCCGCGTCTCCGCACTGCTGGAGCTCGGCGCCGGGTTCCACGGCGAGCTCTCCGGCCGGGACAACGTCTACCTGAACGGCTCGATCCTCGGGCTGTCCAAGCGAGACATCGACGCGCGTTTCGACGACATCGTCGGTTTCGCGGGCCTCGAGCAGTTCATCGACACCCCGGTGAAGAACTACTCCTCCGGCATGTATGTCCGCCTCGGCTTCTCGGTCGCGATCAACGTCGAGCCGGACATCCTGCTCGTCGACGAGGTGCTGGCCGTCGGTGACGAGTCGTTCCAGCGCCGGAGCGCGGAGAAGTTCCAGGAGTTCCGCGACGCCGGCCGCACCATCGTCGTCGTGAGCCACGCGATGGGCTCGCTGCGCAGCATGTGCGACGAGGTCGCGTGGCTCGACCACGGGCGGGTCCTCGGCGTCGGCGAGGCGAACGAGATCATCGGCCGCTACTCCGGTTCGACGGGCGCCCCTGCCCCCGCGCCGGAGGAGCCGAGCCACGAGGCCCGGGTCACGGACGTGGCGGTTCTCGTCGACGGCCGTCCGACGTCCGAGCTGCGGTCCGGCAGCCCGGCGCACGTCCGCGTCGCATGGACCGCGGCGCGGCCGCTCGGCGCCGCCGAGCTCGTGCTCACGGTCCGGACCCCCGACGGGATCACCGTCGCGGTGTCGCGCTCGTCCGTGGACCGCGCTCCGCTGCCCTCGGGCGCGGGCGGTGCCGCGATGGAGCTCGCCGTACCGCAGTGGCCGACCGCGGCCGGGAACTTCGTGCTGGACGTCGCGCTGGAGCGTCCCGGCGGCGGGCGACCGGTGGACCGGCTGACGGATGCCGCGTCCGTCGTGGTGCACGCGGCCGAGGGCGAGACCGGCGGCGGCCTGGTGCGCCTGGCAGGCAGCTGGGCCTGACGCGGCCCACGCTCGGCGCGGCGGACGGCGCCCGGGACCGATCCACCCGGCGCCGACCGCTCAGCCCGCGTTGCGGTCCTGGGCGGAGCGGTCCTGGGCGGCGCGGTACGCCGCCAGGGTGGCCTCGGCCGCCGCGTCCCAGCTGAAGGTCGCAGCGCGCCGGGCGCCGGCCTGCGCGAGATCGGCCGAGCGGTCGCCGAGGGCCATGTCGATGCCGCGGGCCACGTCGGCGGGGTCCTCCGGGTCGACGAGCACACCGGCCGTACCCAGGACCTCGGCGCACGCGGTCCCGCGCGACGTGACCACGGGGACGCCGTGGGCCATCGCCTCGAGCACGGGCAGACCGAAGCCCTCGGCGAGCGACGGGAACACGAAGGCGTCCGCGCCCGCGTACAGCGCGTGCAGGTCCTCCCGGGTCACGCGGCCCGTCGTGTGCACCCGCCGGCGGAGCGCGGCGGGCACCTCCGGCACCTCGCCCCAGCCGCGGGGCCCCACGAGGACGAGATCCGGGGCGTCCCCGAGCCGGGCGTAGGCGTCGAGCAGCGTCGGCACGTTCTTGCGCGGTTCGACGGTGCCGGCCCACATGACGTAGCGCTCGGGGAGATCGTGGCGGCGGCGCGCGGCCGCGACCTGAGCTGCCGTGACGTCGGGCACGTCCACGCCGTGCGGGACGACGTGGACCAGCTGCGGGTCGAGACCGGCGGCGACGCACTCGTCGGCGGTCGCCCAGGACGGGACGACGACGGCGTGCGCGCGGTCCCGGACGGCGGCGAGGGCTCGTCGGAAGAACGCGTTGCCGTGCGCGGTGAAATGCGCCGGCTCCCGGAGAAACGCGAGGTCGTGCACGGTGACGACGAGCGGGCGGCGGGTCGGGGGGATCGCCCACGTCGTCGCGTGGACCACGTCGGCGCCGGGGAGCACGACCTCGGCGCGCAGCGCCCCGCGCTGCCAGACGGCGTACAGCACCCGGCGGGGCAGCGGGACCTGCCTCACGGGGATGTCCACGCGCCAGTCGGCGGTCGGCCCGGCCGGGTGCCGGGCGGCGAGGCCGACCGGGCGGACGTCCTGGCGGCGGGACAGCGCGCCAGCGAGCTCCCGGATGTAGGTCCCCGACCCGCCCGGGACGGACTGCCAGAGCTGTTCGACGACGAGCGCCGCCCGCAGGGGTGTGGTCGTGGGCACCCGGTCAGCCTAGAGGCTGGTCACGGGTCGCTCCGGACGGTGGAAGAATCGACGGCCATGACCCTGCGCGTGCTCGTCGATGCCACTGCCGTACCCGCCGACCGCGGTGGAGTCGGGCGCTACGTGGACGAGCTGCTGACGGCGCTCGCCACGCAGCAGGTCCAAGTGGGCGCGGCGTGCCTGCCGCGCGACGCCGAGCGGGTGGCGGCCACGGGGGCCCGCCCGTTCGTCGTCCCGGCGCAGGTGGCGCGGCGTCCCGTCCGCCTAGTGTGGGAGCAGACGGAGCTGCCTCGCCTCGCGGCCCGCACCCGTGCGCACGTGCTGCACAGCCCGCACTACACGCGCCCGCTGCTGGCCCCGGCGGCGTCGGTCGTCACGCTGCACGACGCGACGTTCTTCAGCCACCCCGAGCTGCACGACCCGGTGAAGGCGCGCTTCTTCCGCACCGCGACGCGCGCGGCGGTCCGGACGGCCGACGCCCTGGTGACGCCGTCGGCCGCCACACGCGACGAGGTGCTCGCGCACGCGGGCGGCGACCCTGAGCGTTTCCACGTCGCGTACCACGGAGTGGACCGGGGCACGTTCCGGGCGACCACGGCGCAGGAGCGTGCCGCCGTCGCACGCGAGCTCGGTCTCGAGGGCCGGCGTTACGTCGCGTTCCTCGGCACGCTGGAGCCGCGCAAGAACGTGCCCGCCCTTGTGCGCGCCTGGATCCGCACGGCCGGCGACATGCCGGAGCACCCGGCGCTCGTGCTGGCCGGGGCGCGCGGGTGGGACCACGAGATCGAACGCGTGCGGGCGGAGGTGCCGGCGCACCTGCGGCTTGTCGTCCCCGGGTATCTGCCGATCGAGCAGCTCGCGCCTCTGCTCGGCGGTGCCGAGGTGGTGGCGTACCCGTCGCTCGGGGAGGGCTTCGGGCTGCCGGTGCTGGAGGCCATGGCCTGCGGCGCCTGCGTGCTGACCACGCGGGAGCTGTCCCTTCCCGAGGTCGGGGGCGAGGCGGTCGCGTACTGCGGCACCGGCTCCGAGGAGATCGAGGCGGGACTGCGTGCGCTGCTCGCCCACCCGCGCCGCAGGGCCACGCTCGGGGCTGCGGCCGCCGAGCGGGCGGCGGAGTTCACCTGGCGTCGCTCGGCCGAGCAGCACCTGGCCGCCTACGAGGCGGCCGCGCGCCGCCGCCCGCGCCGCTGATCCGCGCGGTGGTGCGGCCCGGCCGGGGCCGCACCACCGGGGTCACAGCGGGCGGCGCAGCACCAGGTTCGCCTGACCGTCCGGACCCGCGCTGCGCGCGAACGCGAAGATCTCCCCGTCATCGGCGTGGACAGGGCCGCCCCAGCGCAGCATGGCGGTCTCGAAGCCCATCGCGCGGTACTCGGCGAGGACGGCCGCCGGCCGCAGGCCACGCTCCTCGAGCGCGCCCGGCCAGAACTCCGCGACGACGACGAGCTGGGGGTTCTCCGCGATCACGCGCCGCATGCCCCGCAGGACGTCGAGCTCGTACCCCTGGACGTCGATCTTCACGACGTCGACCCGGCCGCGGACCTCGTCGTCGAAGGTGGACATCCGGGCGGTGACGGCGTCCTGCGTCGGCTCGGTCGTCGTCCGCGCGACCCGGGTGTCGCCGATGTTGTGCGGCGCCGAGCGCAGCTCGACCGTCGCCGGGGCGTCTCCCAGGGCGAGCGCGTGCACCTCGACCGGCGGCTGCGCCCCGGCGACGTTCCGCCGCAGCACCGGCACGAGGAGCGGGTGAGGCTCGAAGGCGATGATGCGTGCCGGGCGGCAGTGCCGGGCGATGAGCCGGGAGAAGTAGCCGACATTCGCACCGACGTCGACGAAGGTCGCCCCGTCGCGCACGATGCGCCGCAGCAGGCCGCCCTCCTCGGGTTCCCAGGTCCCGGTGCCGCGGAGGAACGGCAGGATCATGCCGTCGTCGGCGTGCAGCCACAGCGGCCCGGCGTCGCTCTCGATCAGGGTGAGCTTCGGCTCTCCGTCGCAGCGCTCCTCCGTGCCCCTCTCGAGCACCGGGCTACCCTCGCGCTCAGACACGGGTCGGGTACGCGTAGTGGTCGGTGCCGAGGCCGGTCCGGGCGGCGATCTCTTCGGCAGCACGGCCGCGGTCGTAGAGGTTGACGACCCGCGGCGGGCCGCCGAGCAGCGCGGCGAGCGCGCCCACCGGCTCCTCCTCCCGGCCCAGTCCGAGCGTGAAGATGAACCCGCGGTACGTGCACCGTACGGTCTCACCCGGCTCGGGCGGGACGTGGCACCGGACCATCGGGGCCCCGTTCGACGCCGGGGCGAGCCACCCGACCTCGAGCGCGTAGCCGTCGCGACGGGCTCCGTCCACGACGAGGCGACGCGCGGCGCCGACCCGGGCGTCGGCGACGAGGCCGGACGCGCGGAAGGCGACGAGCTGGTCCCGGAACTGCGGGAAGCGCAGGTCGATGACCGCCTGGCCGAGCCGTTCCCGGGCCGCGGCGGCCGCGGGCGGGTCGGTGCGCGCGGCGGGGCGTGCCACGAAGGTCCCGGGGACGAGCGAGACCCGGCGGCCGTGCGACTTCGCCCGCAGCGACCAGTCGGTCAGCGCCGCTGCCCGGTCCTCCAGCACGGGGTCGAGCAGACCGACGTGCTCCACCGCCTCGGTCGGCAGCAGCACGCACCCGTCCCCGGCGAATGGCACCTCGAACACGACGTCCCCGAAGTTGTCGTCGAGGGACGCCGCCACGGCGTCGACGAGCTCGCGGTCGCGGACGAGCGCGTCCGCTTGGGTGCACTCAAGCGTGTACTCGTCCAGCTCGTCCGACCACGCGAGCACCACGGCGGAACGATTGGCCCGCGCAGCTCTGCGGAGCCGGTCGACGGTGCCCCGGGCGAGCACGTCGGCGCCGGTCGTCAGCACCGCGTCCCGGTGGCGTGCTGCGGCGGCGGCGCGCAGGACGAGGTTCATCGCGCGAGTGGCGCCCAGTGGACGGGGCGAGCGGTAGCGCTGCAGCCCGAGCTCCTCGCAGGCGTCGGCGAGCTCGCCCGAGCGGACGACGTCCGGGGTCTCGTCGAGGACGAGCACGTCGATGTCCCCGTCCGACAGGCGCTGGTCGCGCACCGCCTCGAGCGCGGCCGGTACGAGCGAGGTGACCACGACCCCGATCAGGATCCCGTCGGTCATCGTCGCGTCAACCGGTTCACGACGCTGCTCACACGCCGCGTGAACGCGTAGGCCCGGGACGCCTGGTGCGCACGGAGCTCGGCCTGCGCGGCGGTCGTCTCGGACCGCTGCCGGTCGGCCTCCGCGTGCTCCTGCGCCAGCGCGAGCTGGAGGTTGCCCACCTCGGCGCGCAGGTGGAGCACCTCCTCGGAGAGCGAGGTGACGCGGCCGGTCAGGTCGACCACCCGCGCATGGGCCAGCTCGAGGTCGGTCAGGGCCTGCTCGAGGTTCAGCGAGTCCAGGGGCGCGGCGCCGAGCCCGTCGGGGCGGGGGCGTTCCTGGGGGTGTGCGGCGTCGGCCACGGCTGACTTCCCTTCGGTCGTGGGTCTGGGTCCTAGCGACGCGCCGGTCGCGTCAGCGTCTGCAGGTAGACGTCCACGAGCCGGTCGGCGTAACGGCGCCACGTGTACGCCTTCCCGGCGCGCTGCACCGCCTCCACCTGCTCGCGGGCGGCGCGGGGGTCGGAGACGAGGGTGTCGACGGCGTCCGCGACGGCTGCCGCCGTCCACTCCCGGGCGGCCACGGGCACATCGGGCAGCACCTCGTCGAGGGGGCCGAACCCGATGAAGACGGACGGGGAGCCGAACGTCGCCGCCTCGAACGGGATGAGGCCGAAGCCCTCCGCCGAGGTCGGGTACAGCACCACGGCGGCGTGCTCCAGGAGCCAGTCGCGTTCCTCGGTCGCGACGTCGGCCAGCACGATGGGCCACGGGCCCCGGGCGACCGCGAGCGCCTCGTGCTCGGACGAGGAGCCGACCGGCACCTCGAAGCCCGCGAGGACGAGCTGGAGGTCGTGGCCCCGGGCCCGTAGCTCGTGCCACGCCCGGATGGCCAGGTCGCGGTTCTTGTGCGCGTAGCTCGCTCCGAGTACGAGCAGGAAGCGGTCGGCGGCGACGCCTCGCTCCACGAGCTCGACCGGGGGCCGCGGCCGGCTCTCGGCCGCCGCCAGGTGGTCGGTGCCGTTCGCGACCACGTGCAACGCCCCGGCCGCGACCCCCAGGCGGCTCTGGCGCACGGCACGCTCGGTGTCGTGCGAGATCACGATCGTGGCGTCCGCCCGGCGGGCCGCCTCCTGCATGGAGTGGCGGTAGAAGAGCCAGTTGTAGTGGGTCGGGAAGTAGCTGCCGTTGTCGTAGGCGATGAGGTCCTGGATCGTGATGACGGTCCGGTGCGCGAGCTCCCGCCACCGCTCGAAAGGCAGCTCGCCGTCCGGCTGGAACGGCCGGTGCACCACGTCCGCGCGGCCGGCCCCGGGGAAGCCGACCGCGTCGCCCACGTCCGTGGTGCGCACCCCCGGCTGCAGCAGCGCCGACGTCGCGTACGTCGGGACCGCACCACCCGGCGTGCCGACGACCACCTCGCGGACGCGGGGGTGCCGGGCGAGCGCCTGGATCTGGGCGAGCGTGGCGACCTGCGTGCCCATCTCGTGCGGTCCCAGGCAGGAACCGTCGAAGAGGATGCGCAGCCCGAGCACCGCCGCCTCCCGTAGCGCGAGCGCGTCCGAGACCGGCGTGTCCGGCGCGTAGCGTTCCTGGTCGTGCAGCACTGGGTGGAACGGGTGGCGACGGGCGAGCCACGCCCGCACGCCCTCGTCCTCGCCCGCGTCCGGCGGCTCGCCGTCGGCGCGGTACCGGGCGAGGAACGTCGTGGGGTCGACGAGGTTGCGGAAGCCGCGGGCCACCCCGCGCAGCGCAAGGTCTGTCACGGCCACGTCGGGTCGCGGTGACATCGGGTCGAGTCCGCCGAGGGCGCGCAGTGCCACCGTCGGCACGAGCACGGCGGCGCCCGCGGGGACGGGCACCGGTACGACGCGCTCCCCGCCCTCGACGGCACGCAGCGCTGCCGTGAGCGAGTGCTCGTCGTGGCCCTCCACGACGTCGGGCCGGGGGTCGGAGCGACCCGGGAAGCTCAGGTAGCCTGCGTCGTTCGACAGGAACGACACCGTCGCGGTCCGGATGTCCTCGCGTGCCAGCGCGAGGCCGGGCTCCGTCGCGCCCTGCGGGACCAGCACCGGGCTCGTCACCACCAAAACGGCCTCGACGCCCCCCGCGGCGAGCTCCTTGCACACCTCCGCGAGCGGGCGCGGGTCGATGGCGGCCCCGGCCGCGACCGTCCCGGTCTCGTCGTCGGCGCCGGGCGTGAGGACGACCACGGGCAGCCCCGCAGCACGCAGGGAGGCGATCGACTGCGCCCACCGGCCCGGACGGCCCTGGGGGCACACGAGCGCGACGAGCGCCGGCTGACCCGGCTGATCCCTCACCTGGGCATCTGACCGCACGCTCGGACTCCTGCACTCGGTGGGCCGGCGCAGTCCAGCGCCGCGGACCGGGCTGACACTAGCAGCGGCAACCCGCCCCGGCGGAGCGGCGAACGTCCCGCAGGGGGGAACTAGCATGGCCCCATGGCGTCGACGACGACCGCCCGCCGTCCCCGCGCCGGCTGGCCGCACGCGAGCCTCGCGCTCGGGCTCGCCCTCGTGCTCGTGCTCGTGCTCGTGCTCGTGCTCGTGCTCGGGGCCGCGGCCCCCGGCTCGGTCGCCACGTCCCCGAGCGGTTCCGGGGAGCAGCTGCCGATGGCGTCCGCGGACGCCGCGACGCCCGCCGGGAGCGGGGGGCCAGTTCCGCAGGCGGCCGCTTCGGTCGGGACCGGGCCGCCCGACGTGCTGGTCTTCACCCGGACAAGCGGCTTCCGCCACGACTCGATCGAGGCGGGGGTCCGGTCGGTCCGCGAGCTCGGCGCCGCCGAGGGCTTCGGGGTGACGGTCACCGAGGACCCTCGCGTGTTCACGGACGGAACCCTGGCGCTCGTCGGGGCCGTCGTGTTCCTCAACACGACAGGCGATGTGCTCGGTCCTGCGGAGCAGCGGGCGTTCGAGTCCTGGGTGCGGGGCGGCGGCGGGTTCGTCGGTGTGCACGCGGCGGCGGACACGGAGTACGAGTGGCCGTTCTACGGGGAGCTCGTGGGCGGCTGGTTCGCCTCGCACCCCGCGGTGCAGCCCGCACGGCTGGTCGTCGAGGACCGGGTGCATCCCGCGACCGCCGCCCTCGGGCCCGAGTGGCGCCGGACGGACGAGTGGTACTCGTTCCGCACCGACCCGCGGGCGGGGGCGCACGTCCTCCTCCGGCTGGACCCCGGGAGCTTCGCCGGAGGTGCCATGGGCGCGGACCACCCGATCGCCTGGTGCCACCCCGTGGACGGAGGCCGGTCGTTCTACACCGGGTTGGGGCACACCGCGGAGGGCTTCGCCGACGCCGGCCAGCGGCGGCACCTCCTCGGCGGCATCCGCTACGCGACCGGGCGTGCCCCGGCGGACTGCGCGCCCGAGAGCGGGTATGTCCGCGTCCTCGACCGGCTGCCGGACGGGTGGCGGCAGGTCGGCGACGGCGGGTTCGCGCCCGAGGACGGGACCTGGTCCTCGCGCGCCGGGTCGGGGGCCCTGGTGCTGGCGGACCGCCCGCTCGGACCGGGCTCGGTCAAGCTGGGATGGAGGGCCGACGGGACGGCCGTGCCGATGCTGCGCTGGGGTGCCGACGCCGCGGGGGTGGGCGGGGTCGAGGTGTCGCTCGACACCGGTGCGGTCCGTCTCGCGAACGGTCAAGTGCACGCGCCGTCGGTCGGCGCGCCCCGGGACAGCCCGGGGTCGTGGAGCACCTCGGAGGTCCGGGTGGACGGCTCCCGGATGCGGGTCGTCCTGAACGGCGTGGTCGTGAACGACCTGGGGCTGGGAGGGGCCGCGGGCGCAGTCCGGGGCCGAATCGCACTGGCGGCCACGGGAACCGGGGTGGCGCTGCGCGACGTCCGGGTCGCCGACCTCGGGGACGGGGCGCCCGCGCAGCGGACGGGTCTGTCCGACCGGTGCCTCGACGTCGCGGGCGGCGGCAGCGCGGACGGGACGGCCGTCCAGCTCTGGACGTGCAACGGCTCGGCCGCGCAGTCGTGGGCCGCGACGGGGGGCACGCTCACGGCCCTCGGCAAGTGCCTCGACGCCGCAGGCGGGAGCAGGACGGACGGGACTCGGCTGCAGCTGTGGCATTGCAACGGCACCGGCGCGCAGCAGTGGCTCCCCTCCGGGACTCACACCCTCGTGAACCCGGCGTCCGGGCGCTGCGTCGACGTGCGTGACGGCAGCGCGGTGGACGGAGCGCCCGTGCAGCTCTGGTCGTGCAACGGCTCGCCGGCGCAGGTCTGGGCGGAGGGCCCCGGCGCCGCCGTGAACGCGCAGCACGGCGGGTGCCTCGACGTCCCGGGCGGCCGCGGCGGGGACGGGACCACGCTCCAGGCCTGGGCGTGCAACGGGACCTGGGCCCAGCGCTGGGTCCCCGGAGCCGACGGCAGCCTCGTCAACCCCGCGTCGGGGCGCTGCGTCGACGTGCGTGGCGGGCAGGTGCGGGACGGAGCCACCGTGCAGCTCTGGCCGTGTAACGGCTCCGGGGCGCAGCGGTGGCTGCCAGGCCCCGGGGGCATCGTCCGCAACCCGCAGTCGGGTCGCTGCCTCGACGTGGCCGGGCCGGACGCGCAGCGCGGGGCCGCCGTCCAGCTCTGGTCGTGCCACGGCGGTGTCAATCAGCAGTGGGACCGCGCGCTGCCCCGGACCGTCGCGTGACGGGACGGCCCGGGGCGGGGGTCAGCGCTCGGAGTCGAGCAGCCCTAGCAGGTAGGTGCCGTAGCCGGACTTCACCAGCCGCTCGGCGCGCTGCCTCAGCTCGTCGTCGGACAGGAAGCCGCGCCGCCAGGCGACCTCTTCCGGCGAGCCGACCTTGAGCCCCTGGCGGTGCTCGATGGTCCGCACGTAATCGCTGGCCTCAAGGAGTGAGTTGAACGTGCCCGTGTCCAGCCAGGCGGTGCCGCGCGGGAGGACCTCCACCTGGAGCCTGCCCTGCTCGAGGTACGTCCGGTTCACGTCGGTGATCTCGTACTCGCCGCGGGCGGAGGGCCGCAGGTCGCGGGCAATCGCGACTACGTCGTTGTCGTAGAAGTACAGGCCGGGGACGGCGTAGTTGGACCGCGGCTGCGCGGGCTTCTCCTCGAGCGACAGGGCGCGGCCGGAGTCGTCGAACTCCACCACGCCGTACGCGCTCGGGTCCGCGACCCGGTAGGCGAAGACGGCGGCCCCGTCGATCGACGCGAACCGCTGCAGGCGGGAGCCGAGGCCAGGCCCGTAGAAGATGTTGTCGCCGAGGACCAGCGCGACCGAGTCGTCCCCGACGAAGTCCGCTCCGATGACGAAGGCCTGCGCGAGCCCGTTCGGCTCGGCCTGCACCGCGTAGCTGATCGACACACCGAACTGCGAGCCGTCGCCGAGCAGGCGGTGGAACTGCTCCGCGTCGTGCGGCGTCGTGACGATGAGCACGTCCTTGATGCCCGCCAGGATCAGCGTCGACAGCGGGTAGTAGATCATCGGCTTGTCGTAGACCGGAACGAGCTGCTTGCTCGCGCCCAGGGTGATGGGGTGCAGTCGCGTGCCGGACCCGCCGGCCAGGATGATTCCTCGCATGGTCATACAGTGTGGCGCATCCAGGGCGCTCCCGGAGAGGGCCGCCTGACTCGGCTGGACGGGTGAGGTCGTCGCCTTGGTGTCCGACTTGTGCCAGTCTGTCCTGATTCCAGCCCGAGGAGAGCGATGATCCGGATCCGGAGCGCCGAGTTGCGATACGCCTGGGGGTCCCGCACCGCGATCCCGGAGTTGCTCGGGTCGGCCGCCGGCGACGCGCCCGTTGCCGAGGCGTGGTTCGGCGCCCACCGCGCGGCGCCGTCCACCGTCGTGGCGGCGGGCCTGGACGGAGCGACGCTGGCGGACACCATCGCGCGTGACCCGCGCGGCGCCCTCGGGGACGACGTGGTGGCGCGGTTCGGCCCGCATCTGCCGTACCTGCTCAAGGTCATCGCAGCGGACAGCCCCCTCTCGCTCCAGGTCCACCCGCACATCGCGGCAGCTGGGGCGGGCTACGACCGCGAGGAGGCGGCAGGGATCCCGATCGACGCCCCGCACCGCTCCTACCGCGACCGGAACCACAAGCCTGAGCTGGTGTTCGCGCTGACCCGGTTCGAGGCCGTGTGCGGGTTCCGCGCCCCGCGACGCGCGGCCGAGCTCCTCGTCACGTTGGACGCGCCGCTCGCGAAAGAGCTGCACGACCTGCTTGCCGGCCAGCCCGACGCCCGGGGGATCCAGGAGGCGTTCACCCAGCTGCTCGACCCCGCCACCCGCCCGGGACCGGAGGAGGTCCAGGAGGTCGTGGACGCCTGCGCCCGGCGGCTGGCTGACGGGTCGCCGTCCCCGCGCGCCGACCGCACGGTGGTGCAGCTCGCCGAGGCGTACCCGGGTGACCCCGGGGTCGCCACCTCGCTCCTACTCAATCCCGTCACCCTGCACCCGGGCGACGCCCTGTTCGTCCCGGCGGGCGGCGTGCACGCGTACCTGCGCGGCGTGGGCATCGAGATCATGGCCTCGTCCGACAACGTGCTCCGCGCGGGCCTGACCCCGAAGCACGTGGACGTCGCCGAGCTGCTGCGCAACGTGGACTACGTCGCAGCGCCACCGATCCGGATCGCGCCTGAGCGGTTCCACGGCGCAACCCGGGTGTTCTACGCGCCGGTGGATGACTTCGAGCTGTCGATCACCGTCGTCGAGGACGCGGGTGCGCACCCGCTGCCCGGCCGCGGCCCGCGGGTGCTGCTCTGCCTCGACGGCTCGGCCAGGGTCCGGGCCGCCTCGGGCGCCGCGCTGGACCTCGGCCGGGGGGACGCCGCGTTCGTGCCGGCCTCCGACGGGCCGCTCGAGGTCCAGGGCAAGGCCCGTCTGGTCCAGGCCGACGTGCCCTGACCGGCCCTGCCGGGCGCGGGGTCGCGCCCGGCCCCGCCCGGGGCCCCGCTCAGCCCCGCGCGAGCGTCAGGTCGTGGTCGACCATCGCGCCGACCAGCGCGTCGAAGTCGTGCGTGCGCCGCCAGCCGAGCTCGCGCTCCGCCCGCCCGGGGTCGCCGACCAGCTCGGGCGCGTCGCCGGGGCGCAGCAGCGCGGCGTCCACCTCGACGTGCCGCTCCCAGTCCTCGACGCCCGCCCGGGCGAAGGCGGCGCGCACGAAGTCCTCGACCGAGTGCGCCTCGCCGGTCGCGACCACCCAGTCGCCCCCCGCGGTGTGCCGCGCCGCGCGGACCATCGCGTCCACGTAGTCCGGCGCCCACCCCCAGTCCCGGCGGGCGTCGAGGTTGCCCAGCGTCAGCCGGTCGTCCAGCCCGAGCGCGATCCGCGCCGCGCCGCGCGTGATCTTGCGGGTCACGAAGGTTTCCGGGCGGCGCGGGGACTCGTGGTTGAACAGCACGCAGGACGCGACGTGCAGGCCGCGCTCGCGGTAGACGGCGGCCAGGTGGTGCGCGAACGCCTTCGCGGCCCCGTACGGGTTCCGCGGCGCGACGGGTGTCGACTCGTCCTGGGGGACGCGGTCCGGGTGCCCGAAGATCTCCGCCGACGACGCCTGCACCACCCGCACCGGCCTGCCGGCCGCGTCCTGGACGGCCAGCGCCGCGTCGAGCACGGTGAGCGGCGCGAGGCCGGAGAGCTCGGCGGTCGCCTCGGGCTCGCGCCAGGACAGCGCCACCGAGCTGATGCCGCCGAGGTTGTAGACCTCGTCCGGGGCGACCTGGAGCACCAGCGCCCGCAGGGCGGCGCGGTCGGCGAGGTCCACGCTGTGCGCGGTCCACGCCGTGCCCGGCGGCACCCCGTCCCCGGGGCGGACCACCCCGTGCACGTCGGCGCCCTCGGCCAGCAGCCGCTCGACCAGGTACGACCCGTCCTGCCCGGTCGCGCCGGTGACCAGTGCGACGGTCACCCGACGAGGGCCCGCTGCTCGGCCAGGTCGTGCTCGACCATCATGGCGACCAGGGCCGGGAAGTCGACGGTCGGCTGCCAGCCGAGCACCTCGCGGGCCTTCGACGCGTCCCCGACCAGCAGGTCCACCTCGGCCGGCCGGACGAACTCCGGGTCGGTGCGCACCAGGTGCGACCAGTCGTCGATGCCGACGTGCGCGAACGCCGCGTCCAGCAGGTCCCGGATGGAGTGCGTCGCGCCGGTCGCGACCACGTAGTCGTCGGGCTCGTCCTGCTGCAGCATCCGCCACATCGCCTCGACGTAGTCGCCGGCGAAGCCCCAGTCGCGGCGGGCCTCGAGGTTGCCGAGCACCAGCTCGTCCTGCAGGCCGAGCGAGATGCGGGCGACCGCCCGGGACACCTTCCGGGTGACGAACTCCGGGCCGCGGCGGGGGGACTCGTGGTTGAACAGGATCCCCGACGAGGCGTGCATCCCGTACGACTCGCGGTAGTTGATCGTCATGTAGTGGCCGAACACCTTGGCCACGCCGTACGGCGACCGGGGCCACAGCAGCGTGGTCTCGCGCTGGGGGACCTCCTGCACCTTGCCGAACATCTCGGAGGACGACGCCTGGTAGAACCGCACGCGGCGCGGGTCGTCCGCGCAGTGCAGCCGCACCGCCTCGAGCATGTTGAGGACGCCGGCGGCGGTGACGTCGGTCGTGATGCGGGCGTTCTGCCAGGAGTAGGCGACGTAGGAGATCGCGCCCAGGTTGTAGACCTCGTCGGGGCGGGCGACGGCCAGCGCCCCCATCAGGCTCGACATGTCGGTCAGGTCGCCCGTCAGGACGTGGACCTCCGGGACGGCCTCGCGCACCAGGGCGATCTTCGGGTTGTTCTGCCCCCGCACCAGCCCGAACACCTCGTACCCCTTCGCGAGCAGCAGCTCGGCGAGGTACAGGCCGTCCTGGCCGGTGATGCCCGTGATGAGTGCGCGTGCCATGTGGTCTCCGGTTCCGTCGGGGGCGCGGCGCAGCGGCTCTGCACGTCGGCCCTGGTGGCTAGGCTACCGACGACCCGCGGCCGGCCGGTGCGGGGCGGTCCGGCGAACGGTCGTGAGCGGGTGTGAGCAGCGCATGAAGGTCGTCGTGCAGGTCCCGTGCCTCGACGAGGAGGCGACGCTCGGCGCGGTGCTGTCCTCGATCCCGCGGCACATCGACGGCGTGGACGAGATCGCGGTCGTGGTCGTCGACGACGGGTCCACCGACCGCACCGCGCAGATCGCCCGGGAGCACGGCGCCGCGGTGGTGCGGCACGCGCGGACGATGGGGCTCGCGCGCTCGTTCCGGGACGGCGTCGACTGGGCGCTCGCGCACGGGGCGGACGTCGTGGTGAACACCGACGGCGACGACCAGTACCCGCAGGACCGGATCGGCGACCTGGTGCGGCCGGTCCTGGAGGGGGTGGCGGACGTGGTGATCGCCGACCGGCAGACGGCGACGATCGCGGAGTTCTCCTGGTTCAAGAAGCGGATGCAGCGGTTCGGCAGCGCGGTCGTGAACGGCGCGGCCGACACCCGGCTGCCGGACGCGGCCAGCGGGTTCCGGGCGTACTCCCGGGGCGCGCTGCTGCGGCTCAACGTGCTGACCGACTTCTCGTACGCGATGGAGACGATCATCCAGGCGGGCCACAAGCGGCTGCGGATCGTCAGCATCCCGGTGGTCACCCACGCGAAGACGCGCGAGTCCCGCCTGTTCCGCAGCGTGTTCCACCACATGGCCCGGTCCGCGTCGGCCATCGTGCGGTCGTACCTGATGTACAAGCCGTACGTGGTGTTCGCGACGCTCGCCGCGGTGTTCGGCGTGCTGGCGCTCGTCCCGATGGTGCGGTTCCTGGTGCTCTGGGCGGCGAACGGGCAGGCGGGGAACGTCCAGTCGCTGATCTTCGGGGCGATCATGGCCGTCGCGTGCCTGCTGTCGGCGGCGCTCGGGGTGCTGTCGGACCTGCTGCGCACCAACCGGGTGCTGCTGGAGGAGCAGCTGGAGCGGATCAAGCGCCTGCAGTACGACGCCCGGGAGGACCTGCCGTGACCGCCGGCTCGATCGGCCGCGCCGCGTACGTGGGGCTGTGGCGGTCGGCCCGGCGGGCCGCGCAGGCGACCGGTGCCCTCGGCGCCCTCGACCGGCGGGGCCGGGCGCACCCGGGCGGCCTGGCGGCCCACGCGCGGTCGCTGTTCGCGATCCACGACGCCGCCGACCTCGTGGCCCTCGACGTGCCCTGGTGGACGTACGGCGCCGCGGCGCGCGTCGAGGAGCGCCTCGCCGAGCTGGGCGGGTCCGCGCGGGTGTTCGAGTACGGCTCCGGGGCGTCGTCGGTCTGGCTGGCCCGGCGCGCCGCGCGGGTGACGAGCGTCGAGCACCACGCCGGGTTCGCCGCGCTGGTCCGGGACCTCGCCCGCGACGCCGGCGTGGCGGACCGGCTGGAGCTCCTGGAGGTCGCGCCCGGGGAGTCCCGCGCGCCGGTGGTGCCCTCCGGGCGGCGCGGCGAGGAGGGGCTGGACTACGCGGCGTACGTGCGCGCCATCGACCGGGTGCCCGGCGAGCTGGACGTCGTCGTGGTCGACGGCCGCGCGCGCGCCGCCCGGCAGCCGCCGCACGGCGCCTGGCACCGGGCGGGATCGTGCTGCTGGACGACAGCCAGCGTCCCGCTACGCCCCGGCGCTGACGGGCTCCGGCCTGGCCGTGCACCGCTACCGCGGCTGGGTGCCGTCGTTGCCGTACCCCGGAGTCGGCGGTGCTGACGCTTGCCCGCCCGGCCGTGACCGCCGCCCCGGGCACGCCGGCCCCGCCCGCCCCGGCACGCCGGTCCGGCAGCGCGAGCACTGCGCGGTCCCGCCGTCGTCCGCGCAGTGCTCGCGCTGCCGGACCGGCTCCCCGTGGTGCTGCTGGCGCTCGGGCTGTCGGGGCTCGTCGCGGTGCTGCTGGGCGCGTTCCGCCCCGTCGTGGTGCTCGCGCTCGCGGCCGTGCTCACCGCCGCGACCTGGCGCTGGGTGCCGCGCGCCCCGCGTGCGTCGGCGGCGCAGACCGGGGCGCTGGCCGCCGTGCTGGTGCTGTGCGCGGGCTGGGTCGTGCTCGGCCTGCGGTCCGTCGCCGAGTACGTCGTCGTCAACCGCGACCCCGGGTTCCTCACGCTGCAGGCCCTGTGGCTCACCGACCACCCCGCGGCGCCGATCCCGGTCGGGTCGGCGGCCGACGCCGCGGTCGCCGGGGCGAGCGCCGGCACCGAGGCGTTCTGGCTGCACGACGGCCACCTGTACGCGCAGGGCAACAAGATGCTCCCGGCGCTGCTCGCCGTGCAGGGCTGGCTGGGCGGCGAGCGCGCGGTGCTCGCCGGGAACCTCGCGATCGGGGTGGTCGCGCTCCTGGCGGTGTTCGCGGCGGCGCGCCGGTTCGCGGGGCCGCTGTGGGCGCTCGTGCCGACGGCCGCGCTGGCGCTGAGCCTGCCGTTCGGCACCTTCACCCGCGCGGCGTACACCGAGCCGCTGACCGTCGCGTTCCTGTGCGGCGGGCTCGCGGTGGCGCACGGGGTGTGGCGCCGGGAGGCCGGGGTGGGACCGCACGTGCTGGTCGGCGCGCTGCTCGGCGCGGTGGCGGCGGCGCGGATCGACGGGGCGGTCGTGGTGGTCGGGCTGGCGCTCGGCTACGTGCTCGTCGGGGCGTCCCCGCTGGGCCGGCGGGACCGGCGCGCGGCGGTGCGGGCGGCGCTCGCGGCGATCGGCGCGGGGGTCGCGATGGCGGCGCTCGGGATGGCCGACGTGCTGCTGCTCAGCCCGGAGTACGTGCGCGTCCACACCTCGCAGCTGACCAGCCTCCTGACCGTCACCGGCGTGCTGGTGGTGCTGGCGGTGGTCGCGCTGCTGGTGCCGGCGGCGTGGCTGGCCCCGGTGCGCCGGCTCGTCCACGGCCGGGCGCGGCCGCTCGGCTGGGCGGCCGCGGGGACGGCGCTGCTCGTCGGGGTCGTGCTCGCGAGCCGGCCGCTGTGGTGGGAGGGGCACCACACCGACCCGGCCTCCGGTTTCGGGTACGCGGTCCAGGTGCTGCAGGCCGCGGCGGGGCAGCCGCTGGACGCCTCCCGGTCCTACGACGAGCAGACCCTCGCCTGGGTGTCCTGGTACCTCGGTGTCCCGGCCGTCGTGCTCGGGTTCGCGGGGCTGGCGCTGCTCGCGTGGCGGGCCGTCGCGCGGCGGGACCCCGCGGCGACCGTGCTCGTCGCGGTGGTCGGGGTCGCGGCGGTGTTCCCGCTGGTGCGGGTCAGCATCACGCCCGACCAGGTCTGGGCGGTCCGGCGGCTGCTGCCCGCGACGTTCCCGGGTCTGCTCGTCGCCGGGGCGTGCGCACTCGCGGCGCTCGCGGGGCCGTGGCGGGGCCGCGCGCCCGGCGGCGGGGGAGCCGGGGCGTGGACCCTCGTGCGGCGGGCGGCCGCGGCGGGGCTCGCGGCCGCTGTGGTCGCGTTCCCGGTCACGACGTGGGGATCCGTCGCCGGCACCGTCGAGCTGTCGGGCCGCGCCACGCAGGCGCACGCGGTCTGCGACGAGCTCGCGGACCTCGGGGTGCGGCGGGTCGTGTGGACGCACTCCAGCCCGTTCCGGTACCTCGCGACGCTGCGAGTGGTGTGCGACGTCGAGGTGGTCGAGCTCCTCGAGCCGCCGAGCGCCGCCGACCTCGCGGCGGTGCGGGCCGCGTGGGGCGGGGAGCCCGTCGCGGCGCTGAGCTTCGACGTCACCGACTACCCGTGGAGGGTCCCGCCCGCGGCGCCGGTCGGCGGGACGGCGTCGACGACCCTGGGCCGCACGCTGACGGGCCCGCCCACCGCGGTGGACACCACGTGGAGCGAGGTGTGGGTAGGCCTGGTGCAGCCGGACGGCTCCGTCGCGCCGGCCGGGGCGGGGAGCGCGGCGGGCTGACCCGGGCCTGCCGGCGTCAGAGCCGCGCGGTGACCCGCTCGGTGGCGACCACCCGCTCGACCCGCGCGGGGTCGTCGCCGGGCTCGGGCCGCAGCAGCACGACCGAGCCGCCCTCGGCGAGCACGCCCAGCACCGCGAGCAGCACCGGACCCGTCGCCGCCCGGTCGTCGGCGGCGGTCAGCAGCGTCCGGGACCCGTCGGGCACCGGTGCGGCGTCGGCGGCGGCCGCGAGCAGCGCCGCGTGCGGCAGGTCGCCGAGCGCGGGCCGGTCGGGCTCGGGGACCGGCGCCCAGCCGATCACGTCGCCGTAGGTCATGACCGACTGGGCGGCGTCGAGCGCCCCGGGTGGCAGGGCGCCGTCGAACCGCCGCGCGAGCGCCGGCAGGGCCACGGCGACCACTCCGGCGCCGCGGGGCACGTCCAGCTCGCCCGGCCGGTCCGACACGACGACGTCCACGTCCCCGGCCGCGGAGCGGTCCGCGCCCGGGGTGACCACGGTCGCGCCGACCCGCCAGGCGGCGAGCGCCCAGACGACCGTCCGCCAGTGCGGCGGGAGGTCCAGCAGCACCCGCGTGCCCGGTCCGGCGTCGAGCTCCTCGACGAGCAGGTTGGTGGTCTTGCTCACCCAGTTGTCCAGGACGGCGCCGGAGAGCTCGATGCGCTCGCCCGCGGGCCCGTACCAGGTCAGCCGCGGGCGGCCCGGCTCGCTGAGCAGGGCGGACAGGACGTGGGAGAGGTCGGCGGCACGGCGGGGGTTCGTCGGGGGCACGCGAGCAGCCTAGGTGCGGGCGTCGCCCGGCCGCCGTCCCGCGTGCCGACGGGCAACCGGACATATCGCCCGGTGGGAGGTGCAATAGCACTCTTCCGCTTGACTACGCCGAACGACACGCGTGTAATTCCCCCAGAAGGGCTTCGTCACGGGGCCTGACACAGCACCGGACCATCATCACCGAGCACGACGGGGGAGGCACACATGTGGAGTCTGCTCGACGACGAGGGATCCTTCCCGTCGGACGCCCACACACCCAAGCAGGACGGTCTCGCGAGCGTGCTGCCGATGTTCGGCACGCCCGAGGACGACGGCATCATGGGCTGGCAGGAGCGCGCGCTGTGCGCCCAGACCGACCCCGAGGCCTTCTTCCCCGAGAAGGGCGGCTCGACGCGCGAGGCCAAGAAGGTCTGCACCGGCTGCGAGGTCCGGGCCGAGTGCCTGGAGTACGCGCTGGCGAACGACGAGCGGTTCGGCATCTGGGGCGGACTGTCGGAGCGAGAGCGCCGCAAGCTCAAGCGGCGTGTGGTCTGAGTCGCGCCCGCCGGGGCGCATGATGTCGTGAGCATGTCCGACGTCCCGCCCTCCGGCGCGCCCGCCACCGGCTCCCTGACCGCCACGGCCCCCGTCACGGCGGTCGTGGTGGCCCGCGGCGCCACCCCCTTCCTCCCGACGACGCTCCGCGCGCTCGCGGCCCAGCGCCGTGCGCCGGCCCGGGTGCTGCTCGTCGACGTCGGCGACCGACCCGACCCGGCCCTGGCGGCGGTGCTGCGCGACGCGGGTCTCCCCGCCGGGTCCACCACGCTCCTCACGGCCCCGCGGGCCCGCACCTTCGGCGACGCCGTGCGCACCGCCCTCTCGGCCGACAGCGGCGCCCAGCGCTGGCTGTGGCTGCTGCACGACGACTCCGCCCCCGACCCCGGCGCGCTCGCCGAGCTGGTCCGCGCCGTCGAGGCCGCCCCGTCCGTCGGCGTGGCCGGCGTGAAGCAGCGCACCTGGACCGCCCCCGCGCGCCTGCTCGAGGTCGGGGTCCGCACGTCGCGCTCCGGCCGCCGGATGACCGACGTCGAGCCCGGCGAGGTCGACCAGGGCCAGCACGACGGCCGCGAGGACGTGCTGGGCGTCGGCGTGGTCGGCGCGCTCGTCCGGCGCGACGTCTGGGACGAGCTGCGCGGCACCGACCCCGCCCTCGGGCCGTTCGGCGACGGGCTCGACCTGTCGCGCCGCGCCCGCCTCGCGGGGCACCGCGTCGTCGTGGTGCCGTCCGCCGTCGTGCGGCACGCCCAGGCGTCGTACCACGGGCTGCGGGACCACGGCGAGGACCTCGGCGCGTTCGTCGACCTGGACGCCGACGGCGAGCCCGACGTCGCGGAGCCCCGCCGCTCGTACGCCGCCCGCCGCACGGCGCTGCTGCACCAGCGACTCGTCTGGGCGCCCCTGCCGCTGCTGCCGCTCGTCGCCGTGATGGCCGTGCTCGCGGGCGTCGTCCGGGTGCTCGTCCGGATCGCCACCAAGGAGCCCGCCCTCGCCGCCGCCGAGGTCGCCGCGCCGCTGCGTGCGCTCGGCCGGCCCGCCGCCGTCGTGCGCGCCCGGGCCCAGGCCCGCCGCACGCGGAAGGTGCCCCGGCGGACGCTGCGCCCGCTCCAGGCGGACCTGCGCACGGTGTGGCAGCAGTGGCGCGACCGGCGCCTCACCCGGGCCGAGGCCCGGCGCGTCGTCCGCGCGCCCTCGGAGCTGGAGCTGCGGGAGCTCGCGGCGCTGGCGGTGCGTCGCCGCGCCGGCCTCGCCGTCGTCCTCGTGGCGCTCGTCGCCGTCACCGCCGCCGCGTTCGGACCGCTCGTGCTCGGGGTGCTGAGCGGCGAGACCCTCGCCGGCGGCGCGCTGCTGCCCGCGGCCGCCGGGCTTCGTGACCTCTGGGACGCCGCGACGAGCGGGTGGGTCTCCGGGGAGCTCGGCGCGCCCGGCCCCGCCGACGCCTTCCTCAGCGCCCTGCTGCCGGGCACCGCGGTCGCCGGCGGCAGCCTCGGCGTCGCGCTCGCCGCCCTCGTGCTCGGCGGGATGCTGCTGTCCGGGCTCGGCGCGTGGTTCGCCGCCGGTGCCGCCACCCGCTCCGTGACCGTCCGGGTGTGGGCGGCGATCGTGTGGGCCGCGCTGCCCAGCCTGCTGCTCGCCGCCGGCCAGGGCCGTGCGGGCGCCGTGCTCGTGCACGCGGCCCTGCCGTGGCTCGTGCTGGCGCTCGCCCGGGCGGTCGGCGTGCAGCAGGTGGACGAGGTGCTGTCCGGCGTCGCGACCGCCGCGCGCACGGACGACGCCGCCGGTGCGGTGCGGGACCCCGGCGCGGAGGAGTGGCCCGACCCCGAGGCGTGGGCCCGGGCCGGCGAGGCCCCGCGCGGGCGCCGCCGGCGGCGGGCGGGCGAGGACGACCGCGCCGCCGCGACGCCGGACGACGCGACGACGCCGGACGAGGCCACCACGCCAGACGACGCGACGCCGGATGCCGCGACGACGCCGGACGGCGCGACGGGGGCCGACGGCGACGACGCGCGCGACGGCCTCCCGGGCGACCGCGACGTGGCTGCCGCGCCGGCCAGCGAGCTCGACGCCGTGACGCCCGTGCGGGGAACGCGCGCCGTCGTGAGCCCGCCGGCCCGGACGTCGGTCACCGCCCGGGTCGACGGTGCGGACGCTGCCGCGGAGCCTGCTCCGGATGGTGCCGCGGCGCCTGCCGCGGACGGTCCTGCCGGCGGCGGCGACCCGTCCCGCGGGGAGACGTCCGGCGTCGAGGCGCCCACGGCGGTCGCGGAGCCCGTCGCCACGCCCCTCGGCGCCGACGCGAGCCCGACCCCGGAGGGCCCCGCGCCGGCCGCGCCCGCCCGCCCGTCGGGCTCGATCGCCGCGGCCGCCGCCGCGTCGCTCGCGTTCGCCGCCGTCGCCGCGGGCGCGCCCGCCCTGCTGCTCCCGGGCGTCGTGCTGCTCCTGCTGGTGGCCGCCTGCGCCCCGCGGGGCCGGCGGCTGCGGGTCGTGCTGGCGGCCGTCCCCGCGCTCGTCCTGCTCGGTCCCGCGCTCGCGGAGGCGGGGTCCCGCGGCGTCCAGGGGCTGCGCCTTCTGCTCGCCGACCCGGGGTCGCCCCTGGCGTCCGTGCCGGCCTCCCCGCTGGCCACGCTGCTCGGCGTGCCGGTCGACGCCCCGGGCCTGGTCCCGTCGTGGCTGCCGTCCTGGGTGCCGGACGTGGTCGGCGACTGGTGGCCGGCCGCGACCGGCGGGGCGGTGCTGCTCCTCGCGGTGCTGGCCCTGCTGCGCGGCGCACCGCAGGCGCGCGTCGTGCGGATCGGCTGGTGCGCCGGGGCCGTCGGGCTGGCCGTCGCGCTGGTCGCCGGCCGGGTGGCCGTCGGTCAGGACGACGGCGCGCTGGTGCCCGGCTGGGCCGGGTCGGGCGTGTCGCTCGCGATGGCCGGCCTGCTCGCCGCCGCCGTCACCGGCACCCGCGGGCTGCGCGCGTGGCTCGACCGCGCGTCGTTCGGCTGGCGCCAGGTGACGGCGGGCGTCGTCACGCTCGTCGTCGTGCTGCTCCCGCTCGCCGCCTGGGCGGGCTGGGCGGGGGGTGCCGGCGCGACCGACCTCACGACGATGTCGCGCGCGGTGGTGCCGGCGATCGGCCGCCAGACGCAGGAGTCCGAGGACGCGCCGCGCGTGCTCGCGCTCGTCCCGACCACCGGCCAGGTCGTCGACTGGCAGCTGCTCCGCGGCAACGGCCCCCAGGTGGTCGAGGACGCCGCGGCGGTCCGCACCCGCGAGCTGCGCGGGTCCCTCGCCGACCCGGCTGTCGCGGACCCCGACGACGCGACCGCGGAGCTGCAGGGCGTCGTCGGCGCGCTGTCGGTCGGGTCGAGCACCGACGTGGCCGCCGACCTCGCGGCGCTGGCCGTCGCCGACGTGCTGGTCCCGCCGCTGACCGAGGCGGAGGCGGGCGACGTCGCGCTCGACCAGGCCCGCACGGCGCTGGTCGGACGGCTCGACGCGACCCCGGGGCTCGAGCGCATCACGGAGGGCGTCGCCGGGGTCATCTGGCGGGTGCAGCCGTCGGGCGCCGCCGTCGGCGCGGACACCGCCGACGCCGCCGACACGGCCGACGCCGAGGACGCCGGCGACACCGAGGACGGGCAGGACGCCGAGACGGGCGCCGGCGCGGACGCGGAGGGCGGCGCCGCGGCCCCCGTGGTGGCCGCGTGGGCGCGCCTGGTGCCGGACGCCACCGCCGCGCAGGACGCCGCGGGGCTCGCCGGCGCGGACGCCACCGCCGTGCCCGCCGTGCCGGGCGTGGTGGGCCGGGTCGACACCCGGATCGGGGCCGGCGACGCGGGCCGGCTGCTGGTGCTGGCCGAGCGCGCGGACGCCGGGTGGCACGCCACGCTCGACGGCGTCCCGCTGCGCGCGGTGACGGACGGGTGGCGGCAGACCTTCGAGGTCGGGGCGGACGGCGGCCGGCTGGTCGTCGTGCACAGCACCCCCGACCGGACCATGTGGACGGTGGCGCAGGGGGTGGTGCTGCTGCTCGCGGTGCTGCTGGCGCTGCCGGTCCGGCGCAGGCGGGCGGGGAGACGATGACCGCGGACGTGAACGCGAGCGACCACCAGGAGCCGGGCGCGCCGCCGCCGCGGCGCTCCCGCGCGGGCCGGGTGGCGCGCGCGCTGTCCGGCGTCCTGGTGCTGGGCCTGACCGGTGGGGTGGTCGCCCTGGCGGTGGCCGCGCCCCCGGCGGGCACGGACCCGGTGCCCGCGAGCACCGTCGACGTGCCGGCCGCCGCCACGACCCTCGTGTGCCCCGGCCCGCTGCAGCTGCCTGACGACACGACGTCCGGCGACTCCGCGTTCGACCGGGTCCCGGTCGCGCCGAACGAGTCCGTCAGCGCGTTCGACACCGCGTCGTCCGGCACGGCGTCGCTCACGCCGCTCGACGGCGCGGGCGTGGCGCTCGACGCCGGGACCTGGCGCCTCGCCTCGCCGACCGCGCCGGTGATCCTGCGGGCGGAGCCCCTGGACGGCGAGCCGGCGCGGGTCGCGGGGGCCACCTCGTCGATCGTCACCGACGGCGACCTGCGGGGGCTGTCGGCCGCGTCCTGCGCCCCGCCCACCGCCGACGTCTGGCTGGTCGGCGGCAGCACCGAGCTGCAGAGCACCGCGGACCTGGTCGTCGTGAACCCCGGGGCGACCGCCGCCGACGTCACCGTCGAGGTGTGGGGGCCGTCCGGCCGGGTCGAGCTCGCGGACGGCGGCCGGATGCTCGTGGCACCGGGCGCGCAGGAGGTCGTCGTCCTGCCGGGCGTCGCCGCGGAGCAGCGCCGGACGGTCGTGCACGTCGCTGCCTCCGGCGGTCAGGTCTCCGCGTACGTGCAGGACTCGCTGCTCGACGGCTTCACCCCGCGCGGCACCGACCTGGTCGCCGGCGGAGCGGCCCCCGCGACGACCCAGGTCGTCCCCGGGCTGTCCGTGCCGGGCACCGCGGTCGACGCCGCCGACGCCGGCGCCCTGCGGCTGCTCGCCCCGGGTGAGGAGCCCGCCACCGTGTCCGTGCGGCTGCTCGGCCCGGACGGCGACGTCGTCCTGCCCGGCGCGGAGGCGGTGGACCTGGCACCCGGCGAGGTGACGGACCTGTCGCTCGGCGGGCTGGCGGCCCGCCCCCACCCCGCCGCCCTCGCGCCGTCCGCGCCGGTCGTCGCCGGCGGGATGGTCGCGCGGACGGGCGACCCCGGCGAGCTCGACGAGCAGCCGCGGCTCGAGCGCGCCTGGGGCCCCCGGCACGAGCCGGGCAAGCGGCCGGGCCGCGGCCCCCGCCGGGACCGTCGGGACGCTCGCGCTCGGGGCCGTCCCCACCGGCGACGACGGCGGTGCCGCGCCGACCCCGACGCCCTCGACGACCCCCACCCCCGAGCCGACGCAGGGCCAGCGACCCGACCCGGCCGCCACCGCCGAGCCCCAGGGCCCGGCCGTGACGGTGACCGTGCGGGCCTACGGCGCGACCGGCGTGGTCGCGGAGCAGGACGTCGAGGTACCCGTCGGCTCCACCGTGACGATCGACGTGCGCCGGCTGGGCACCGGGGTGGTCGGGGTCGAGGTGCTGGCGCCGGACGACGACGCCGTCGACGTCGCGTGGTCGCTGGTGGCGTCGGTGTCCCGGCCGGACGGGGCCTTCCTGTCCGTCGTCGGGCCCCTCACCGACGCCGACGCGGTGACGCAGGCCGAGGTCCGCGAGGGGCGCCGGCTCGGGGTCGGCTGACGGCCCTTCAGCGGGCTGTGCTGACGGCCGTTCAGCGGGCTGCGCCGGCGGGCCTCAGCGGGCGGCGCGCAGCTCGACGACCTCGCGGGCCTTGAGCCCCACGGAGATCGCCGCGCGCACCGGCCACTGGTACCAGCGGTGGTAGCGCCGGTGCAGGTACCGCTCGGCGGACGCGTGGTGCGCCGAGATCATCCGGGCCGGCCGGGCCTTCCACGACACGCCGCCGACGTGCACCACGCGGGCGGACGGCACGTACACGTTCTCCCAGCCGGCGAGCGCCAGCCGCTCGCCCAGGTCCACGTCCTCGAAGAACATGAAGTACGACTCGTCGAACCCGCCGACGGCCTCGAACGCCTCGCGGCGCAGCAGCAGGCACGCGCCCGACAGCCAGCCGGCGGGGCGCTCCTGGCCGGCGGTCTCCTGCCGGCGCTGGTACGCCCGGGTCCACGGGTTGCCGGGCCACACCTTGCCGAACACCGCGTGCCCGACGCCCTGCGTGAGCGACGGCAGCTCGCGCGCCGACGGGTACACGGTGCCGTCCTCGTTCAGCAGCGCCGGTCCGAGCGCCCCCGCCCGCGGGTACCGCTCCGCGGCGGCGAGCAGGGTGTCGAGCGAGCCCGGCTCCCACACCACGTCGGGGTTGGCCACGACCAGCCACGGCTGGGTCGCGCCGCGGGCGCCGGCGTTGGCGCCGCCGCCGTACCCCAGGTTCTCGCCCGTGCGGACCACGCGGCCCCCGGCCTCCGCCGCCAGGCGGTCCGCGACCGCGCCGTCGGTGCCGTTGTCCACGAGGACCAGGTCGACGTCCGCGGTGGTCGCCGCGGCGAGGGAGCGGGTGAAGTCCGCCAGCTCGTCGCCGGGGTGGAACACGATGCTCACCACGCGCACCGCCGGGCGGGCGGCCGGGGCGTCGGCAGGGTCGTCGGCGTCGGTGCGGCGCGGGTCCGGGGCGGGGATCGTCATGGCCGGGTCAGGTTATCGCCCGTCGCCGGCCTCGGGGTCCACCTCGTCCGGGGACCGGCCGAGCAGGTGCGCGACCTGCTCGACGACCACCTCGTGCACCAGGTCGGCCAGCTCGTCGGCGTCGCCGGCGCGGCTCTCGACCGGTCGCCGGTAGACGACGATCCGCGGCGGCAGCCCGGGCTGGGCGGGGAAGTACCGGCCCAGCGGCACGCCGCCGCCCTCCCACGGCGCGGGGTTCGACGGCGGCACGTCCTCCACGGCGAACTCCACGCCGTCCAGGTACGTGCCCCAGCGGGCCTCCAGCCGCTCGACGGAGTCGAGCACCAGGTCGTCGAACCGCTCCGCCCGCGTGCGGTGCGCCGGGAGCGTCGCCGGCAGCAGCGGCCCGCGGATGCCGCGCCCGCGCCGGTCGCGACGCCGGACCGAGCCCGTCGGGGCGGGGCGACGGTCGCCCGGGAGGGCGGGGACGGACCGACGGAGAGCCATCCGGGCACTGTATCCGGGTGACAACGCGGGTCGCGCGCGTCGCCGGGGGGATGCGGCGGTACGGTCTACCCCGTGAGACCAGTCCGCCAGTGCTCCCGCACCGCGTGCGGTCGTCCGGCGGTCGCCACCCTGACGTACGTGTACGCGGACTCGACCGCCGTGCTCGGCCCGCTCGCGACGCTCGCCGAGCCGCACTCCTACGACCTGTGCGCCGAGCACGCGTCGCGCCTCACCGCCCCCCGCGGGTGGGAGGTCGTCCGGCTGACCCCGGAGTTCGTCGAGTCCGGCCCCAGCCACGACGACCTGCTCGCCCTCGCGGACGCCGTGCGGGAGGCGGGCCGGCCCGCGCCGAGGCACGCCGCCGCCGTCCCGGACGGGCTGCCGGCGGCCTCGCAGCTCGCCGAGACCGAGACCCGCCGCCGCGGGCACCTGCGCGTCCTGCGCAGCGACGAGGACTAGCGCGGTGGCGACCGCGGGGGGCGGCGCACCGGGACGCCGCAAGGGCCGCCGGGCCGAGCCGGAGGCAGCGCCCCTGGGGTCCCTGAGCCAGACGGGGCAGACGCACGCCCCCGGCACGAGCACGTGCGAGGTGTGCGGGTCCGAGCGGCTCACCAGGCTGCACCTGGCGCTCGCCGACGGCACCGACGTGACGTTCGTGTCGTGCCACGAGTGCGAGCACCGCGCGTGGTTCCCCGTGGCGGGCGACGGGACGGCGCTGAGCCGGGACGAGGTCGTCCGGCGGTCCAGCAGGGGCTGAGGCGCTGCGGGGCCGCCACCTCGACTGCGCGACACGCCGATGGGATACCGTGACGCCGTGCCCGAGACGAGCGACCTGCCCGACCTGACCGGCCTGATCAAGGCGTACGACGTCCGGGGCACCGTCCCGGACCAGCTGAACGCCGACGTCGCCCGCGCGATCGGCGCGGCGTTCGCCGACGTCGTCGTGATCCCCGAGGCCGCCGAGGGCGCGCGCCCCCGCGTGGTCGTCGGCAACGACATGCGCCCGTCGGGCCCGGAGCTCGTCGGCGCGTTCGCCGAGGGGCTCGCCGCGCGCGGCGTGGACGTCGTCCGGATCGGGCTGTGCTCGACCGACGGGCTGTACTTCGCGTCGGGCAAGCTTGACGTCCCCGGTGCGATGTTCACCGCCAGCCACAACCCCGCCGAGTACAACGGCATCAAGCTGTGCCGCGCCGGCGCGCGGCCCGTCGGCCAGGACACCGGCCTCGCGGAGGTCCGCGACCTCGCGTCCCGCTACCTGGGCGGCGGCGTCCCGGCCGCGGCGGAGGGCGCGTCGGTCGGCGAGGTCTCCGACCAGGACCTGCTCACCGACTACGCGTCGTTCCTGCGGGGGCTGGTGGACCTGTCCGGCATCCACCCGCTCAAGGTCGTCGTCGACGCGGGCAACGGCATGGGCGGCTTCACGGCCCCCGCGGTGCTCGGCACCGGTGCGGGCCTGCCGGAGCTGCCGCTGGACGTCGTGCCGCTGTACTTCGAGCTCGACGGGACGTTCCCGAACCACGAGGCGAACCCCCTCGAGCCGGAGAACCTGCGCGACCTGCAGAAGGCCGTCGTGGAGCACGGCGCCGACATCGGCCTCGCGTTCGACGGGGACGCGGACCGCTGCTTCGTCGTGGACGAGAACGGCGACCCGGTGAGCCCGTCCGCCATCACGGCGCTCGTGGGCCTGCGGGAGATCGAGCGGGAGAAGGCCGCGGGCCGCGTGCCCACGGTGATCCACAACCTCATCACCTCGATGGTCGTGCCGGACCTCGTCACCGCGTCCGGCGCCAAGGCCGTCCGCACGCGCGTCGGGCACTCGTTCATCAAGGCGCAGATGGCGGAGTCGGACGCCGTGTTCGGCGGCGAGCACTCCGCGCACTACTACTTCCGCGACTTCTTCTTCGCGGACACCGGCATGCTCGCCGCGCTGCACGTGCTCGCCGCGCTCGGCGGGCAGCCGCACCCCCTGTCGGCCCTGGCCGAGCAGTACCAGCCGTACGTCGCGAGCGGGGAGATCAACTCCCGGGTCACGGACGTCCCCGCCGCGCGGGACCGCGTCGTGCAGGCGTACGTCGAGGAGCAGGGCGCCGGCCCGGTGCAGGTCGACGAGCTGGACGGCCTCACCGTCTCCCACTGGGACTCCCACCCGCAGTGGTGGTTCAACCTCCGCGCGTCGAACACGGAGCCGCTGCTGCGGCTGAACGTCGAGGCGGCGGACGAGGACATCATGGAGAAGGTCCGCGACGACGTGCTCGCGCTGGTCCGCAAGGAGGACGCATGAGCGCCGCCGATCCCGTCGGCACCACCGGGCTCGCGCCGTGGGTGCGTGAGCTCCTGCGCTGCCCCGTGACCGGCGCGACGCTCGTCGACGGCGTCGGCCCCGGCGGCGAGCCGGAGCTCGTGTCGACCGATCCGGACCGCCCGCTGGCGTACCCGGTCCGCGACGGCATCCCCGTGCTGCTCGCCGACGAGGCCCGCCCGGTCTAGCATCACCGCTCGGGCCTGCTGGCCCTCGGGCGCGTCCGCGCCCGGACGCACGGCGGAAGGACCGGCATGGCACACGGAGGCGGGAACAAGGCGATCATCGCCGCGCTGTCCGCGAACCTGGGCATCGCGGTGACGAAGTTCATCGCGTTCCTGCTGACGCAGTCGAGCTCCATGCTGGCGGAGTCGGTGCACTCGGTCGCCGACTCGGGCAACCAGGCGCTCCTGCTGCTCGGCGGCAAGCGCGCGCGCCGCGCGGCCGACGAGGAGCACCCGTTCGGGTACGGGCGCGAGCGCTACATGTACGCGTTCATCGTGTCGATCGTGCTGTTCAGCCTCGGTGGCCTGTTCGCGCTGTACGAGGCGTGGCACAAGTTCGCCGACCCGCATCCGATCGAGTCCTGGCAGTGGGTGCCCATCGCCGTGCTGCTCGCCGCGATCGGCATGGAGGGCTTCTCCTTCCGGACGGCGATCAAGGAGGCCAACCCGGTCCGCGGGAAGCAGAGCTGGGTGTCGTACATCCGGACCGCGAAGGCGCCCGAGCTGCCGGTCGTCCTGCTCGAGGACTTCGGGGCCCTGCTCGGCCTCGTCCTCGCGCTGTTCGGCGTGTCGATGACGCTGGTCACGCACGACGGCCGCTGGGACGCGATCGGGTCCGCCGCCATCGGCGTGCTGCTCGTGCTCATCGCCGTCGTGCTGGCCGTGGAGACCAAGAGCCTGCTGCTCGGGGAGTCCGCCACCCGCAAGGACGTCGACGCGATCCGCGCGGCCCTCGTCGGTGAGGGCGTGCCGTCGGTCATCCACCTGCGCACCCTGCACCTCGGCCCCGAGGAGCTGCTGGTGGCCGCGAAGATCGAGATCGGCGCGACGGCGTCCGCCGCGGACGTCGCGACCGCCATCGACGCAGCGGAGCAGCGCGTGCGCGCGGCCGTGCCGATCGCCCGGGTGATCTACCTCGAGCCGGACCTGCGCCGCGCCGTCACCCCGGCCTGACCCGCACGACGACGCCCCCGGTACCCGCAGGTACCGGGGGCGTCGTCGTCGCCGAGGGTCAGACGCCCGCCGCTGCCTTCAGGTCGGTGACGAAGTCCGGGTTCTCCTCGAGCCACGCCTCGGCGGACCCGGTCGGGTCGCCGCCGCCGTCCTCGTTGAACATGAGGTTCTCCAGGGAGAACAGCTGCTCGTCGGTCAGGGTCAGCGCCTCGATCAGCTTGGTCAGCGTCGGGTAGTCCTCGCTGAAGCCCAGGCGGCCGACGGTGTGGATCTCCTCGGCCTCGCCCATCGCGCCCTCGGGGTCCTCAAGATCGCGCACCGGGTACTCGTCGTACGCCCAGTGCGGCCGCCAGAGGGTCACCGCGATGTTCTCGCCGGCGTCCGTGGCGCCCTTGAGCTCGGCGAGCATCGCGGGGGTCGAGGAGACGACGAGCTCCATGCCCTCCAGCCCGTAGGCGGGGACGGCCTGGTCCTGGGTGATGCGCGTCAGGCCGGCGCCGGACTCGATGCCGACGATCCGGTTGTCGAACTCGTCGGCGTGCTCCGCGAGCTCGTCGAGCGAGGTGATGGGCGCGTCCTCGTTCACGGCGATCGTCAGCTTCGCGTCGTCGTACCAGACGCCGAGCTGCTCCATCTCCTCGCCGTACTGCTTCAGGTAGTCGGCGTGGGTGCTCGGCAGCCACATGTCGAAGTTGACGTCGAAGTCGCCGCCGGTCAGGCCCGTGTAGACGACGCCCGGGTCGGCCTCCTGGGACTCGACGGTGTAGCCCTCGTCCTCGAGCATCGCGGAGAACAGGGCGGACACCGCGATGCCCTCGTCCCAGCCGGAGTGCACGCCGATGGAGACGGTGGACAGGTCGCCGTTGTCGAGGCGGTCGCCGTCGGCGGGCTCGCCGGACGAGCACGCCGCGAGGGCGGCGGTGAGGCCGAGGGCGGTGGTCGCCAGAGCGGCGCGGCGGGTGCGGGAGTGCATGGTGTCCTCTCGGAGGGGCGGCGGCGGGGGTCGGCGCCCGTGGTGGTCGTATCGGGTCCGGCGACCCGGGGTTGAGTGGTCCGGTCGCTCAGGGGGCGCTCGCCGCGGCGACCGCGCGGGCCGTCCGGGAGCGGGTGCTGAGGGCGGACGTGACCCGGTCCAGGAACATCGCGAGCACGACGACCGCCAGACCGGCCTCGAAGCCGAGCGAGACGTTCACCCGCTGCAGGGCCTGGACGACGGCGCCGCCGAGGCCGCCGGCGCCGACCATGCCCGAGATGACGACCATGGACAGGGCAAGCATGATCACCTGGTTGACGCCGGCCATGATGGTCGGCATCGCCAGCGGCAGCTGGATCTGGCGCAGGATGCGGCCCTCGGAGGACCCGAAGGCGTGCCCGGCCTCGACGACCTCGCGGTCGACCTGGCGGAGCCCGAGCTCGGTGAACCGCACGCCCGGCGCCATCGCGAAGATGACGGTCGCGACGATGCCGGGGACGACGCCGACGCGGAAGATCACCACGGTGGGGATCAGGTAGACGAACGCCGGCATGGTCTGCATGAAGTCCAGGACGGGCCGCAGCACCCGCGACACGTGGTCGTCCCGCGCCGCCCAGATCCCGAGCGGGATGGCCAGCAGCAGGGCGACGAGGCTCGCGAGGATGACCAGGGACAGGGTGTCCATGGCGTTGTCCCACTGCTCCACGCCCGCGATGACGGCGAACCCGACGAGCGCGCCGACGGCGAGCCGCCAGCCCTTGGCGAACAGCGCGACCAGCGCGAGCGCGACGGCGACGACCCAGAACGGCGGGCCGCTGAGCACCGCGTCCAGCCCGTCGTAGGCGCCCTCGAGGACGCTCTTGATCGCGGCGAACAGGGCGTCGAACGTGGTGGTGACCCAGCTGATCGCGGAGTCGACCCACGCGCCGAGCGGCAGGCGGGGGACGCCCTGCTCGGTGGTCTCGAGCGTCAGGACGGCGGCGCTCATGCCGGCACCTCCTCGGTGTCGTGGGCCCGCGGGTCGACGGCGTCGGGCGCCTCCCCGGCGACCGGGGTGCCGCGCGGCGGTGTGGACGTCTCCGGCGGGACCATCGCCTCGAGCAGCGTGACCCGGGGGATGACGCCGACCAGGCGGCCCTTGTCGTCCGTGACCGGCACGGGCAGCGGGGACTCCGCGGCCGGCGCGAACACGTCGGCCAGGGGGGTGTCGACGGAGACGGACGTCAGGCTGGTGTCCACGATGCCCTCGAGCGTCTCCCGGCCGGCGCGGGTGGCCTCCACCGCGTCGGCGTCCCGGATGATGCCGCGCAGCACGCGGGTGCGGTCGACGACGTACGCGGCGGCGACCTGCGCGTCGCGCATCGTCCGCAGCGCGAGCCGGGGTCCGCCCGCGTGGAACGCCACGGCGGCCGGCCGCTGCATGACCGACGACGCGGTGAGCACGCGGGTCCGGTCGACGTCCGCGACGAACTGCGCCACGTAGTCGTCGGCCGGGTCCGACAGGATCTGCTCGCTGGTGCCGACCTGGACCACCCGGCCGTCGCGCATCACGGCGATCCGGTCCCCGAGGTACATCGCCTCGTTGAGGTCGTGCGTGATGAACACGATGGTCTTGCCGAGCGTCTGCTGCAGCTCCAGCAGCTGGTCCTGCATCTCGCGCCGGATCAGCGGGTCGAGGGCCGAGAACGCCTCGTCCATCAGCAGCACGTCGGTGTCGGCGGCCAGGGCGCGGGCCAGGCCGACCCGCTGGCGCATGCCGCCGGACAGCTCGTGGGGGAGCGAGTCGCACCACTGCCCGAGCCCCACGAGCTCCAGGGCCTGCGCGGCGCGCTCCCGGCGCTCCGCCTTCTCGACGCCCTGCAGGGCCAGCGGGTAGGCGGCGTTGTCGAGCACGGTGCGGTGGGGGAGCAGGGCGAAGTGCTGGAACACCATGCTCACCTTGCGCTGCCGGATCGACCGCAGCTGGCTCGCGCTGACGGCACCCAGGTCGTCGTCGCCGAGCAGCACCCGCCCCGCGGTCGGCCGCCACAGCCCGTTGAGCATGCGGATCAGCGTCGACTTGCCCGAGCCCGACAGGCCCATGACCACGAACGTCTCGCCGCTGGCGATCTCCAGGTCGGCGTCGATGACCGCCGCCGTGCCCCACGGGCGCACCTCGTCGCGGGTCGCCCCGCCCCGCAACCGCTTCACGGCCTCGCCGGGCCGGCGGCCGAACACCTTGTACACGCCTTCGACGCGCAGTCCTGTCACTCATCCACCTCGTCAGGTCATCGGCGCGCGGCAGCCGGTGCCCCCACGGGGGGCAGGGCGCTCCCCGTGCAGGGGGCGCTCCGGGCGCACGGCGCGTCGTCGGCCGGCGGGCCGCGCGGCCCGTGGCAGGGGCCTCGTGCGCGGCGGCGGACGCGCCGAGGCCCTCGCTCCGGCAGCCCGGGAGGGGGCGCTGCGAGGGCCTGGATCGTGGCGTTCCGTGCCGACCGTTCGTCGATCCGGTCGTGCTCCACCGTGCCTCATCGGCCGCCGGAAAGCGATCCGGGGTCGGGCGGATCGCGGGGGTCATAGGATGATTCGGCTCGGCGATACCCGCGCTGACCTGCGGTTTCGTCGACGCGGGGATCGTTACCGCTTTGTGACATGTCAGGTGACGGCGCGGGCGCGGCCCCCGGGGGACATCCCCCGTACGACTCGGCGGCGGGCCGGGTGCCGCGACCCGGGACCGGCACGCCACGATGGTGCCGTCGGCCCGCACCGCACCTCCGCACCACCCGCACCGCCGCCCGCACCGCACCGCACCGCACCGCACGCCCCCGATCGCCGAGGAGCACGTCATGTCCGCCACCCGCCCGACCACGCCCGTGGCCGCCGTCCCGGCCCCGGCGCCCGCCGACCCGCTGCCGCGCGGCGCCGTCTGGGCGCCCGGCGTCATGACCCGCACCTGGCGCGAGTACGGCTACCTGTTCCTGGTGCTGCTGCTCGCGCCGTTCGCCTTCGCGTACGCCGTCGTGGCCGTGGTGCTCCCGCCTGCGATCGCGGTCACCGTGGTCGGGCTGTTCGCGGCCGGCTGGGTCGTGGTCGGGGGCCGGATGTGGGGCGCGCTGTATCGCGGCATGGCCCGGGGGATGCTCGGGGTCTCGGTCGCCCCGCCCCTGCCGCGCCGCCGGGTGCGCGGCTTCTGGCGCCGGCTGGGGAACCTGCTCGGCGACGCGGCCGGGTGGCGGGCCATCGCGTTCGGGTTCCTGTCCCTCCCGCTGGCGATCGCGGGGTTCGTCACGACCACCGCGTTCCTCGCGGTCGCGCTCGGCGGCGTCACGCACTGGTACTGGTACCGCTACCTGCCCGCGGTGGAGGCGCCCGACGGCACGCTGCACCGGGGCGCGCAGTTCGGCCAGGACTACTTCATCGACACCCCGGCGCGGCAGTGGATCCTGATCGTGGCCGGCCTGCTGTGCTTCCTGGTGTGGCACCGCCTGGTGCTCGGGTTCGCGCACCTGTTCCGCCTGCTCAGCCGCGGCCTTCTCGGCCCGACGGCGTCGAGCCTGCGCGTCGCCCAGCTGGAGCAGAGCCGCGGGGCCGCCGTGACCGACGCGGACGCCCGGCTCCGCCGCATCGAGCGGGACCTGCACGACGGGACGCAGGCGAGGCTGGTCGCGGTGGCCATGCAGATCGGCGACGCCCGCGACCGCCTGGCCACCGGCGACGGCACCGGCGACCCCGACGACACGGTGCGCGGCACCGCCCTCGGGCTGCTCGACGACGCGCACGGTGCGCTGAAGGAGACGCTGACCGAGCTGCGGGAGATCGCCCGCGGCATCCACCCGCCGGCGCTCGACGGCGGCCTTGCAGTCGCGCTCGAGACCCTGGCGGCGCGGGCGCCCCTGCCCGTGACGGTGGACGTCGACCTGCCGGGCCGCCCGGCGCCCGAGGTGGAGACGATCGCCTACTTCGCGGTGGCCGAGCTGCTCACGAACGCCGCGCGGCACTCCGGCGCCACCGGCGCGTACGTCCGCGCCGAGGTCGTGGACGGCTCGCTGTGGATCCGCGTCCGCGACGACGGGCACGGGGGCGCGCGGCTCGGGCTGCCCGGCGCGTCCGGCGGCACAGGGCTGGGCGGGCTGGTGGACCGGGTCGCGACGGTCGACGGGGACCTCGACATCGACAGCCCGGTCGGAGGCCCTACGGTGGTGACCGTGCACCTGCCGCTGAGCTCTCCCCGATGACCCGGGTCCGTCCCTGTCCCGCGGCGGGGGGTGCGGCGTGCGGATCGTGATCGCCGAGGACTCCGTCATCCTGCGCGACGGCCTCGTGGCCCTGCTCTCCCGGCGGGGCCACGACGTCGTCGCGGCCGTCGGTGACGGCGACGCGCTCGTCAAGGAGGTCGACGCGCTCGCCGCCGGCGAGGGGCTGCCCGACATCGCGGTGGTCGACGTGCGGATGCCGCCGGGGTTCACCGACGAGGGGCTGCGCGCGGCGCTGACGCTCCGGTCGTCGCACCCGGGGCTCGGCGTGCTGCTGTTCTCCCAGTACGTCGAGACCCGCTACGCCGCGCAGCTGTTCGGCGGGGACGCCCGCGGCGTCGGCTACCTGCTCAAGGACCGCGTGGCCGACGTCGCCGACTTCCTCGACGCCCTGGAGCGCATCGCCGCGGGCCGCACCGTGCTCGACCCCGAGGTCGTCACGCAGCTCATGGGCGCCGCCCGCGTCGACCCCGGGGTGTCCCGGCTCACCCCGCGCGAGACCGAGGTGCTCGAGCTCATGGCGCAGGGCCGGTCCAACGGGGCGATCGCGGAGGCGCTGTTCCTGTCCTACGGGGCGGTGGAGAAGCACGTCACGTCGATCTTCGGGAAGCTCGCGCTCGCGCCCGACGCCGGCGACCACCGCCGCGTCCTGGCGGTCCTGCGCTACCTGCACCTCGACGCCTGACGGCGGCGGGGCGGGCGCGCTAGCGTCGTCGCGGGCGCTCCGCCCGCACCCGCGCCGACGAGGGGATCCCCACCGTGCCGAAGCTCACCGCACCGCAGCTGCTCTGGACCGGGGTCGGGCTGGTGGTGCTCGGCATCGTCGGCGGCTGGGTCGGGCAGGCGCTGATGTACGAGCTCCTGTACCGCGCGAGCTGGCTGTTCGGCTTCGCGTCGACCGTCGGGAACGCGCTCGTCGTGATCGGCGCGGCGATGATCGGCGGGGCGTTCGTCGTGGGCGCGCTCCAGCGGGGCCAGCGGGCGCCGCAGCAGCCGGTGGGACCGCAGCAGCCGGTGGCGCCGGGCGCGTACGGGGCGCCGGGCCACCCGGGCGCGGCGTACCCCGGCGCACCGGGCCACCCGGGCGCGGCATACCCCGGAGCGGCGTACCCGGGTGCCGCCCACCCCGGCGCCGTCCCCTGCTGCGCCGTCCCCGGTGGCCCCACCCGCTGCCCCGGCGACCCCGTACGGCCCCGGACCCTCGTACGCCCCGCAGCCCGACGCCGGCGCCCGCAGCCGTCCGCGCCCGGCGACGGCACCCGGTAGCCACCCCGGCGCACCGGGGACAACCCCGCCCGGCACCGGGGCTGATCGCCGGTCAGGACGGGGGCGGTACCCGTTCTGACCTGCGCGTTCGCTCGACAGGCTGGTGGTGTGCCCGACAGCCGGGCGCCTGCGCGGCCCACCGCGCGGTTCCCCGGGAGCAGCCGCCCATGTCGACCGTCCTGCCCGCACGACCCCGCCCCGCCGCCGGCGGCCGCCCCTCCGCCGACCGCCGGCCCGGCGCACCGACCCGCCTCGCCGAGTCCAACACCCTCGCGGTCCCGGCCCCCGCGGCCGGCCCGCCCGCGGGGTAGCGCCGCCGCGCCCCGGCGCTCGCTGCGCGACCCGTTCGTCGACGGCGTGCGGGCGCTCGGCACGATCCTCGTCGTCGCGCTGCACTGGGTGATGGTCGAGGCGACGTGGGACGGCCAGGAGCTGGTCGTCGGCAACGCCCTCTCGCACGGCTGGGCGTGGCTGCTGACGTGGCTGCAGCCGCTGCCGCTGCTGTTCTTCGCCGCGGGCGCCGCGGCCCGGTACGACCTCGTGCGGCACCCCGGCCAGCCCGGCTGGCGGTTCGCCGGCGTCCGGCTGCTGCGGATGGCGCGCCCGGTCGGGATCTTCGCCGCCGTGTGGGCGCTGCTCCTCGTGACCCTGCCCGCCCTCGGCGTCCCCGAGGCGGCCGTGGAGCGCGCCGCGCGCATCGTGCCGCAGCCCCTGTGGTTCCTGGGGGTGCAGCTGGGGCTGCTGGCGCTCACGCCGCTGCTGCTGGGCCTCCTGCGCCGGTTCGGTGCGGCGCGGGTGCTCGTGGTCGCGGCGGCGCTGCCCGTCGTCGTCGACCTGCTGCGGTTCTCGGACGAGGTCGCCTTCCCCGGGGCGCCGAACATCCTGCTGGTGTGGGCGATCCCGTTCCTGGGCGGCCTGGTCTACGCGGAGCGCCGCACCCGCACGGAGCCGCGCCCCGGCTCGCGCCCCGGCGTCCCCGAGCGGACCGTGCTGGCGCTGCTCACCGGCGGCGGCCTGGCCGCGACGGTGCTGCTGCTCATGACCGGCCCGTACCCGGTGTCGCTCATCGGGATGCCCGGGGACGCGATGTCGAACCTCGCGCCGCCGACCGCCCCCGTCGTCGGGTTCGCGGTCGCCCAGGTGGCCGGGGCGCTGCTGGTCCGGGACGCCCTGGCGCGCTGGGCGGCCCGGTCACGGGTCGTCGCGTGGGTCGGCGCCCGGTCGATGGGCCTGTACCTGTGGCACCTCACCGCGATGTTCGCGGTCGCGGGCGTCGTGCTCCTGGGCGTCGGGGAGGCGCTGCCGGAGCCGTGGACGTGGGACTGGTGGGCGTCGCGGGCGGGCTACCTCGGGGCGGCGGGGCTGGTGCTGGCCGCCCTCGCGGCCGGGGCGGCCCGCGTCGAGCGCGGGACCCGGGTGCGCCGGGTCCGCCGGGCCGGCGACGTGGCGGTGCCGGCATGACCGCCCTCCGGGCCCGGTCCGCTCTCAGGGAGCTCCCAGGTCGGCGTGCTGCGCTGGTGCGCGTGCTGGACGACCCCCTGCGACGACCGACCGACGACCCGGACCACCCCGCGGCGACCCCGCCGCAGCCCGCGACGCCGGGCGCGCGCACCCCCTGGGAGGTCCACCGCGCGGGGCTGGTCGACGTCAACCCCATCGCCCGGATGATCGGGGAGCACCGCCCGTTCATCGACCTGGACGGCGACGGCGAGCCGGACGAGGTCCCGCACCCCGAGCACGCCGGTCCGGCCACCCGCCTGGTGCTGAGCCACGGCGCCCTGGAGCACGGCGAGGTGTGGTTCGCCCGCGAGGGGGCCGACGTCAGCGCCGTCGCCGTGTGGCTGCCGCCGGACGCGGAGCACCTCGCGGCGGACCTGCACCGGGTCGTCGGCCGCGAGCTCGGCATCCAGCCGGAGCCCCCGGCGGAGCCCGCGCACGCGCCGCTGCGCTCCCTGGTCGCGGCGACCGCGCAGACCCTGGCGCTGCTGCAGGCGTCCGACGCGCGGCGCGTGCTCATCCTGCTGTCCGACGACGGCCGGTCCGCGGGGGATCGGCGGCTCGCGCTGCTCGCGGACGTGCTCGCTCCGGTCGTCGCCGAGCAGGGCGCCGAGGGGCGCGACGTGCTGGCGGTGACGGTCGACCCGGCGCAGGTCGCCGACCTCGAGGCGCTGGGGTTCACCGAGCTCGCCCGCACCCCGCTGGGTGCCGCGTCGCTGTGGACGGGCGTGCTGCCGCCGGCCGGGCGTGGCGCCGACCGCGGGAGCCGTCAGGCGGCGGTCGCCACCGCGTAGCCCGCGGCGTCCTCGTCGAGGTCGCCGGTCTGGCCGTCGCGCGCGGCGCGCCGGCCGAGCACGATCGTGTACGTCCAGAACGCGGCCAGGGCCAGGGCGCCGATGACGATCTTCAGCCACCACGGCAGCGACGAGCCGGTGACGAAGCCCTCGACCAGGCCCGACAGGGCGAGCGCCCCGACCAGCCCGATCGCGACGGTGATCAGCGACCGGCCCTCCTCGGCGAGCGCGCGCGTGCGGGGCCGGCCCTGCGGGTCGATCCACGTCCAGAACAGCCGCAGGCCCGCGGCCCCGGCCACGAAGATCGAGGTCAGCTCCAGCAGCCCGTGCGGGGCGATGAGCTGGAGGAACAGGTCCAGGCTGTCGTGCGCGGCCATCATCCCGCCGATGGCGCCGACGTTCACCGCGTTCTGGGCGAGCACGTACAGCGGGCCGATCCCGGAGATGCCGATGCCGATGCACAGCGCCGCGATCCACGCGTTGTTCGTCCACACCACCCCGGCGAAGCCGAGTCCCGGGTCGTAGTAGGACGCGAACGCGTCGTCGACGTACGCCTGCCGCTCGGTGGGCGTGCCCATCGCGGCGAGCGCGTCCGGGTTCGTCGCGACCCACCACCCGGCGAGGACGGCGACCGCGGTGCACGCGACCATCACGGCGACCGTCCACCACCGGATCCGGTAGAGCGCCGCCGGCAGGGACACGACCAGGAACCGGCGGGCGTCCCGCCAGGTCGGCTCGTGGCTGCCCGCGATGCGGGAGCGGGCGCGAGCCAGCAGCTGCGACAGCCGCGTGATCGTGTCCGGGTCGGGCGCGGTGGAGCGGATCGTCGACAGGTCGGTCGCGACGGACTGGTAGAGGCGCACCATCTCGTCGGCCTCCGCGCCGTCGGCCACCCGGCGCCGCGACAGCTCGTCCAGGCGCGCCCAGGAGGACTGCCGCACGGCGGTGAAGGCGTCGAGGTCCACGGCCGATACCCTGCCACAGGAGACCCGGGGCGCACGGCTGACCAGCGACGCCCGCGCGGGTGAGGGTGCGGGACGGCGACGGAGGTGGGCGCGGGTGGACGAGGGCATCGTCATCGGCGAGGGCGTGCTGCTCGACGCACGACCGACGTCGTTCGCGAACCGGCTGCTCGCCGCGCTGATCGACCTGGCGGTGCTCGGCGTGCTCGGCATCATCGTGCTCATCGTGCTGGCGAACGTCGCGACGCTCGCCCCGACCGACGACGTGCTGCAGATCGTCGGCGTCCTGCTGCTGGTCTCGGTCACCGTGGTGCTGCCGACGACGGTCGACACGCTGACCCGCGGCCGGTCGCTCGGCAAGCTCGCCGTGGGCATCCGCATCGTGCGGGACGACGGCGGGCCGATCCGGTTCCGGCAGGCGCTGGTGCGCGCGCTGGTCGGCGTCCTGGAGCTGTGGGCGACGCTCGGCTCGGTCGCGCTCATCACCTCGCTGGTCAACCCGCAGGGCAAGCGGCTGGGCGACATGCTCGCCGGCACCTACGCCGTCCGGGTGCGGGGCCGCCGGCAGCCGAAGCCGGTGCTGATGATGCCGCCGTTCCTGGCGCGCTGGGCGAACGGCGCCGACGTCGCCCGCCTGCCCGACGGCCTGGCGCTGCAGGCCCGGGACTTCCTGAGCCGCGCCGCCGGCCTGCACCCGGGGTCGCGGTACGCGCTCGGGCAGCAGCTCGCGGGGGAGGTGGCCCGGTACGTCGCGCCCGGCCCGCCGCCCGGCACGCACCCGGAGGCGTTCCTCGCGGCGGTGCTGGCGACCCGCCGGGACCGTGAGTACGACGCGACGACCCGCGCCGCCCGGCGCGCCGCGCAGGAGGCCATCACCCTGCACCGCCTGCCGCACGGGGTGCCCGACCCCGGCCGCTGACGGGGCGGCGCGACGGGTCTACGCCGGCGCGTCCGCCAGGCGCTGGAACAGCAGGTGGTCCTGCCACCGCCCGGCGATCTCGAGGTAGCGGGGCGCCACCCCGATCTCGTGGAAGCCGTTCTTCGCGAGCACCCGCCGCGACGCCCCGTTGTGCAGGAGGGTCTCGGCCTGCACCCGGTGCAGCCCCAGCTCGCCGAACGCGACCGCCAGGGCCTCCGCCACGGCGCGCGTCGCCAGGCCACGCCCGTTGCTCTCCCGGCCGACCCAGTACCCCATGCCGGCCGACTGGAACGGCCCGCGGGTGATCCCGGCGAGGTTGAGCCGCCCCGCGGGAGCGCCGTCGTCGTCGAGCACCACCAGCGGCAGCGCCGTCCCGGCGGCATGGGCGTCCAGGGCGCGGCGGGCGATGTCCGCCTGGGCGTGCTCGGTGAAGAACGCGTCGTCCCGCACCGGGTCCCAGGGTGCGAGGAACCGGCGGTTCGCAGTGAGCAGGGCGGCGAGGGCGGGGGCGTCGTCCTCGGACAGGAGCCGGGTGGCGGTGCTGGTCATCGGGTCAGCACACCCCGTCGCTGCCGGACGCGTCCGGGTCGTCCACCAGGCGGTGCAGCAGGCGCAGCAGGTCGTCCCGCTCCGCCGGCTCGAGGCGGGCGAGCAGCTCCTCCGCGTGCCGGCGGCGCTGCCGGTCGGCCTCCGTGAGCACCGCGCGCCCCTCGTCGGTCAGGGCCACCAGGGTCGCGCGCCGGTCGGTCGGGTCGGGCTGCCGCTCCACCAGGCCGGCGCGCTCCAGGTCGTCGACCAGGGACGTGATGGACCGGGGGACCACGTCCAGGGCCGCGGCGAGCGCGGTCTGCCGCTGCGGCTCGGCGGCGCGCGCGACGACGCGCAGCAGCCGGTGCCGGGACGGGGTGAGGTCGACCTGCTCGCGGACGTCGCGGCGCATCGTGTGCAGCGCGCGGCGGAGCAGCCAGAACAGCTCGTCGCCGGGGTGCGGGGCGTCCGCGGGGTGCCCGGGGTGCCCGGGGTGCCCGGGGTGCTCGGGATGCGCGGCGTGCGGCGTGGGGGTGACCGGGGTCATGCCTCCCACGATAGCGAACCTGCCACATAGAGAGGTAGCCTCTCTATCAGAGTCCCATCCCCCGGGGAGGCCCCATGTCCATGCACGGTCCCCGCGGCGGCGGGATGGACGGGCGGTCCATGTACCGCTCGTTCCGTCTCGACCCCTCCGTCGCCCGGCAGCGCGTCACCCGCGAGGTGCTCCGCCGCATCCTCACCTTCGCCCGGCCGTACCGCCGGCTCATCACGATCTTCCTCGTCCTGGTCGCGGTCGACGCGGCCGTCGGGGCCGCGACGCCCCTCGTCTTCAGCCGGATCATCGACGACGGCATCGCGAAGGGCCGCACCGGCGTGGTGCTCGCGCTCGCGGGCGTCGTCGCCCTGCTGGCCCTGGCGGCGGCGGGCCTCGCGCTCGCCTCGCGCTGGCTGTCCTCCCGGATCGGCGAGGGCCTGATCCTCGACCTGCGCACCCAGGTGTTCGACCACGTGCAGCGGATGCCGCTCGCGTTCTTCTCGCGCACGCAGACCGGCGCGCTCGTGCAGCGCCTCAACGGCGACGTGCTCGGCGCGCAGCAGGCGTTCACCTCGACGCTGTCCAACGTCGTCTCCAACGTCCTCACCGTCGTGCTCGTGCTGGCCGCGATGCTGTCGCTGTCGTGGCAGATCACGCTCGTGTCGCTGGTGCTGCTGCCGCTGTTCGTCCTGCCGGTGCGGGCGATGGGCCGCCGCCTCGCCGCCGTGACCGCCGAGTCGTACACGCTGAACGCCGAGATGGGTCAGACGATGACCGAGCGGTTCAACGTCGCGGGCGCGCAGCTGGTCAAGCTGTACGGCCGGGCCGACGACGAGACCTCGGTGTTCTCCGCCCGCGCCTCCCGCGTGCGGGACATCGGCATCACCAGCGCCATGTACGGCGCCGTGTTCCGGGTGGGCCTGACGCTGGTCGCGGCCATGGCGGTCGCGATCGTCTACGGGCTCGGCGGTGTGCTGGCGATCCGCGGGTCGCTCACGATCGGCACCGTCGTCGCGCTGACCTCGTACCTGACGCGGCTGTACGGACCCATCACGGCGCTGTCGAACGTGCAGGTGGACGTCATGACCACCCTCGTCTCGTTCGAGCGGGTGCTGGAGGTGCTCGACCTGAAGCCGACCGTCGCCGACGCCCCCGACGCCCGGCCCCTGCCCGCGGACCTGCCGCGCACCGCCAGCGTGGAGCTCGACGACGTCTCGTTCCGGTACCCGTCGGCGGCGGAGGTCTCCCTCGCGTCGCTGGAGTCCGTCGCCCGGCTGCAGTCGGAGGTGCCCGGGACGACCTTGGAGCACGTGTCGTTCACCGTGCCGCACGGTCACCTCGTCGCTCTGGTGGGGCCCTCCGGCGCCGGCAAGACGACGATCGCGCAGCTCGTGGCCCGGCTGTACGACGTCACGGGCGGCGCGGTGCGCGTCGCGGGCCAGGACGTCCGGGAGGTCACGCAGGCGTCGCTGCGCGACGCGATCGGCATCGTCACGCAGGACGCGCACCTGTTCCACGACACGATCCGGGCGAACCTGCTCTACGCCCGCCCGGACGCGACCGACGCGGCCCTCGAGCAGGCGCTGCGCCGCGCGCAGATCTGGGACCTGGTCTCGCGGCTGCCCGACGGCGTCGACACGGTCGTGGGCGACCGCGGGTACCGGCTCAGCGGCGGCGAGCGGCAGCGCCTGGCCATCGCGCGGCTGCTGCTGAAGGCCCCGCCGATCGTCATCCTCGACGAGGCCACCGCGCACCTCGACTCCGAGTCGGAGGCCGCCGTCCAGCGCGCCCTCGCGGAGGCGCTGGAGGGCCGGACGGCGATCGTCATCGCGCACCGGCTCTCGACCATCCGCGAGGCCGACTCGATCGTCGTGCTCGACCGCGGCGGCGTCGTGCAGCATGGCACCCACGAGGAGCTGCTCGCCGCGGGCGGCCTGTACGCGGAGCTGTACGAGACGCAGTACGCGACCACGGGCTGAGGGGCGGGTCCGGGGCACCGGCCGGGGGTCACCCCGCGTCGGCGACCTCCACGGCGTGCTCCGCGGCGTCGTCCGCGGCGAACCGCGCGAGCGACTCCGCCTCCTGCACCACGGCCGCCCGCTCCGCCCGGGACCACCGGCGCAGCGGCGTGATGGTGAGGCGCGCGAGCTCCCGTCGCCCGCGCGTCCCCGCGGGCCGGGGGAGCCGCTCGCGGCGCAGCACCCACGTCCCGCCGACGGTGCCGTCCACCAGCACGGTCCCGGGCGGCATGCCGTTCCGGCTGGCGAGCGCCGGCCGGGCCTCCGGCGGGATCACCCGGGTGCGGTCGTCGTGCCCGAGCAGCAGGTTCTCGAAGTCGGGGAGCAGCCGCACGGGAGCCGGCGCGTCCTGCGGCGGGCGCGGCGCGTCCGGCAGGTCGAGCAGCACGCGGGTGCGCCCGTCGGCGTCCTCGTGCACCACCTCGACCAGCTCCGGCCGGACGCGGTCCACCGCGGTGCCCAGGCGGGTCAGCCCGCACCACTGCTGGAGGTCCGCGACCGTGGCGGGGCCGTAGGCGGCGAGGTACCGGCGCACCAGGCCGTCCAGGGCGGCGTCCGCGTCGGCGGCCTCGGCCGGTGCGCCGAACCAGGCCTCCGCCGTCGTCCACGTCGTCGTCAGGCTGCGGCCCCACACCCCGCGGGGCGTCACCTGCACGAGGGGCAGCACCCCGCGCGCCCCCATCGCCAGGGACCGGGGGTCCAGGCCCGGCCAGGTCGCCGCCAGCCGGTCGCCGAGCTGCCCGGCGGTCAGCGGCTCGTCCGCGAGGGCGTCGAGCGCCGCGCGCCGCAGGTCGTCCAGGTCGACCTGCCGCAGCGTCGGGGCGGCGGTCTGGCTGCTCAGCAGGCGCCGCCGGAGCATCGGCGCGAACAACGGCCACAGCCCCAGCGCGTCGGCCGCGGTGACCAGGTGGACGGTGTCCCGGAGCAGCGCGAGACGGCCGACGCGCCGGTCGAGCATCGCCTCGGCCAGGTCGGCGTGGGCGAACCCCGCGAGCCGCGCGTGCAGGGCGAGGTAGGCGGACGACGGGTTCTGCGACTGGAGCGCGACCAGGTGCGTCACCGCGTCGACGGCCGACCCCGGCGCGCGGGCGAGCAGGTGCTGCCGGGCGAGCAGCGCGCGCCCCAGCCCGCGGGTGGTCAGGCGCGTGTCGTCGGTCACCCGCCCACGGTAGGGCGGACCCCCGACAGAGCGGGAGGTCCGTGCCGGGCGTGCGATGCCGAGGTGCGGTGCCGAGGTCGTCACCTGCGCACGAGGTCGTCCCGCAGGCCTGACGACCTCGCGCCGACATGACGACCTCGCGGCCCGGGGGCGCCCCGCTCCGCGGTCGTGACACCACGGGGGTTGCCATGACACCACGCGTGGTGTCACCATGGCGTCATGGACCTCACGCGCTACGTCGACGACCTCCAGCACCGGCTCGCCCTCGCGGCGGACGCCGGCGGCGAGGACGCCCGGCAGCTCGCCCAGCGGCTGACCGCGCCGCTCGACGCCGCCGTGCGCCTGGTCCTGCTGGAGGCCCTGTCGACCGCCGCGGGCGAGATCTCCGCGGAGCTCGCGCCCGGCTCGGTGGACGTGCGCCTGCGCGGGGGGGACCCGGAGTTCGTGGTCGACGCGCCGTCCGCGCCCGCCGCGCCGGCGCCCACCGCCGCCGAGCCGCTCGTGACCGCCCCGCCCTCGCCGCCTTCCGACGTCGACGAGGGCGCCACCACCCGCACCACGCTGCGCCTGCCGGACCACCTCAAGGCGCAGGTCGAGGTCGCCGCCGCCCGCGACGGTCTCTCGGTGAACTCCTGGCTCGTGCGTGCGGTCGCCGCCGCGCTCGAGCAGCCGACCGGCCGGCCCGCGCCGCAGGCCCGCCCCGACCAGCGCGGGGGCAACCGCCTCACCGGCTGGGTGCGCTGACCCGCCGGTCCCGTCCCCGCACGACCGCATCGCACCGCGCCGCACCGCACCGCATCGCACCGCACCGCACCGCACCGCACCGCACAGCCACCGAATCGCACGGCGCCGCACCCGGCGCCGCGAGCACCTGACACCACTCTGACACCACCGTCCTGGAGCCGTCATGCCCACGTTCGCCGCCCCTGCCCCCGTCCCGCTCCTCGTGGAGGTGCCGTCCGGGAACCTGCACGTCGTCGCCTCCGAGCGCGACGACGTCGTCGTCACCGTCCTGCCCGCCGACCCGACCTCGTCCGGGAGCGTCCGCGCCGCGAAGGAGGTGCGCGTCGCGCGGGACGGCGACACGGTCACGATCACGTACCCGGGCGCCTGGAAGCAGTGGGTCCTGCCGTTCGCGTCGGGCACCGCGGCCATCACCGTCGAGCTGCCCGCCGGGTCGGACGTGCGCGGGAGGACGGGCACGCTCCTGACGGAGGGCCGGCTCGGGACGGTCGAGATGACCCTGTCCGACGGCGACGCCCACGTCGACGAGGTCGACCGCCTGGACGTCAAGGTCTCGGCGGGGTCCGTGGTCGTGGGCCGGGTCTCGGGCCCGGCGTCCGTGCGGGCGAGCGCCGGCTCCGTCCGCATCCGCGAGCTCGTCGGCGACGCCTGGGTGCGCGCCACGAACGGCACGACCCTGGTCGAGTCGGTGACGGGGTCCCTCGAGGTCGCCGGCGCCCACGGGGACATCGCGGTCGGGCGGGTGCGGGGCACCGTCACGGCGAAGTCCGCGCACGCCGGCATCCGCGTGGACCGGGTCGAGTCGGGCAGCGTCACGCTCAGCACCTCCTACGGCTCGATCGACGTCGGCGTGCCGGAGGGCACCGCCGCGTGGCTGGACGTCGGCTCCGAGCACGGCGTCGTCCGGAACCTGCTCACCCCCGCCGACGGCCCCGTCGAGGACCAGGCCACGGCCGAGATCCGGGCGAGCACCGGCTACGGCCACGTCGTCGTCCGCCGCCCCTGAGGCGCCACAGCACCGCCGAGCACGACCCACGCACCACCCACGCACGACCACGAAGGAGGACCACCATGACCAGCGACCTCGCCGTCGACGTGCGCGGCCTGCGCAAGTCCTACGGAGACCAGATCGTGCTCGACGGCGTCGACCTCGCCGTCCGCGCCGGGACGGTCACCGCCCTGCTCGGGCCGAACGGCGCCGGCAAGACCACGACCGTCGGCATCCTGTCCACGCTGCTCGCCCCGGACGGCGGGACCGTCCGCGTCGCGGGGCACGACGTGGTCGCCGAGGCCCAGGCCGTGCGCGGCGCCATCGGCGTCACGGGCCAGGTGTCGGCCGTCGACGACCTGCTGACCGGCGCGGAGAACCTGCGGCTCATGACGTCCCTGCACCACCTGGGGCGCCGCGAGGCACGGGAGCGCGTCGACGCGCTGCTCGCCCAGTTCGGCCTGACCGACGCCGCCCGCAAGCCCGTGTCCACCTGGTCGGGGGGCATGCGCCGCAAGCTCGACCTCGCCATGACGCTCGTCGGCACGCCGGCGGTGGTGTTCCTCGACGAGCCGACGACGGGCCTGGACCCGCGCAGCCGCCGGACGCTGTGGGACGAGGTGCGCGCCCTCGTGGCGGCCGGCACGACGATCCTGCTCACCACGCAGTACCTGGAGGAGGCGGACCGGCTCGCCGACCGCGTCGCCGTGCTCGACCGCGGCCGCATCGTCGCCGAGGGCACCCCCGAGGAGCTCAAGTCCTCGCACGACGCCGGCTCGCTGGACGACGTGTTCCTGCGGCTCACCGAGCCGTCGACCAGCCCGGACGCCACCACGACGACCTCGAAGGAGGTGGCCTGATGACCACCGTCACGACAGCCCCCGCACGTGCCGCGACCGGCGCGCGCCCGGTGGCCGACACCCTCACCATGCTGCGCCGCAACCTGCTGCGCGCCGTGCGCTACCCGGGGCTGACGAGCTTCACCGTCGGCATCCCCGTCGCGCTGATGCTGCTCTTCGTGTTCGTCTTCGGCGGGGCGTTCGGCGCCGGCGTCGCGCCCGGCGTCGCACCCGGGGCGGACGGTCGTGCCGCGTACCTGGACTACATCACCCCCGCGATCCTGCTGTTCGCCGTGGTGGGGGCCGCGCAGGCCGTGGCGATCAGCGCCGCGATGGACGCCACCAGCGGCATCATGGCCCGGTTCAAGACGATGGCCATCTCGTCCGGCTCGGTGCTGGGCGGGCCGGTGCTCGGGACGGTGGTCCAGGCGCTCATCGCGGTGGTGCTGGTCCTCGGGCTCGCGATCGTCCTCGGCTACCGGCCGGACGCCGGGCCGCTCGGCTGGCTCGCGTTCGCGGGGCTGATGGCGGTCGTGTCGGTCGCGATGAGCTGGCTGTGCGTGGCGATGGGGCTGTCGGCGAAGTCGGTCGAGACGGCCTCCAACACCCCGATGCTGCTGACCGCCCTGCCGTTCCTGGGCAGCGGGTTCGTCCCGGTCGAGACGATGCCGGCGGGGGTGCAGTGGTTCGCCGAGTACCAGCCGTTCACGCCGATCATCGAGACGACCCGTGGCCTGCTCGCGGGGACGGCGCTCGACGCGTCGACCACGTGGCTGGCCCTCGGCTGGTCGGTGCTGATCGGGGTCGCGGGCTACGCCTGGTCCCGGTCGCTCTACCGTCGCGAGCGCGGCTGACGCCACCCGACGCCACCCGACGCCACCCGACGCCGCGTGACGCCGCCTGAGGGCCGCCGGTCAGAGCCGACCGGCGGCCTTCAGCGCGAGGTAGGTGTCCGCGAGCCGCGGCGCCAGGTCCTCCGGCAGGGCGTCGACGACCTCGACCCCGCGGCCGCGCAGGCGCTGCGCCACCGCGGCGCGCTCCAGCTCGGCCCGTTCCGCGGCGGCCGCGTCGAAGAGCGCGGCGGTGTCCTCGCGGCCGGTGCGCAGCCGCTCGATCTCGGGGTCCCGCACCGACGCCAGCACCACCTGGTGCCGGGACGCGAGCTGGTCGACGACCCCGAGCAGGCCCTGCTCCACGGCGGCCGGGTCGAGCGCCGACAGCAGCACGACGAGCGCCCGCTGCGACAGCCGCTCCTGCACCTGGGCCACGATCCCCGGCCAGTCCGCCTCGACCAGGGACGGCTCCACACCGGAGAGGGCGTCGGCGAGCGCGGGCATGAGCCGGGGGCCGGACTGCCCGGCCACCCGCGCGCGCACCGTCCGGTCGTAGGCCAGCAGCTCCACGCGGTCGCCCGCCCGCGAGGCGAGGGCCGACAGCAGCAGCGCGGCCTCGACGGAGGCCTCCAGCCGCGGCTCCTCGCCGGTGCGGGCGGCGCTCGTGCGGGACGTGTCCAGCACGATCAGCACGCGGCGGTCCCGCTCGGGGCGCCAGGTCCGCACCACGACGTCGGCGCGCCGCGCGCTGGCCCGCCAGTCGATGGACCGCACGTCGTCGCCGATCACGTACTCCCGCAGGGAGTCGAACTCCGTGCCGGCCCCGCGGATCTGCACCGCGGCGCGGCCGTCCATCTCGCGCAGGCGGGCCAGCCGGCTCGGCAGGTGCCGGCGGGACCGGAACTCCGGCAGCACCCGCAGCGTGCCCGGCACGGTGAGCGACGCCTGCCGCCCCGCGAGGCCCAGCGGCCCCACCGTGCGGATCGTCACGCGGTCGGCGTGCAGGTCGCCGCGCCGGGTCGCGCGCAGCGGCGTGTCCAGGCGGCGCGACTCCCCGGCGGGCAGGTCGACGCGGTGGCGGTTCTGCTGCGCGTGGGCCGACGGCTGCCACGCGTCCCGCACCAGCGCGCGCAGCCGGCGCGCACCGGTGTGGGTGACCGTCAGCCGCGACCGCGCCGGCTCGTGCAGGCGGACGCTCCCCGGCGGCGTGCGCTGCACGGCGACCGCGCGCGGCGAGGCGGCCAGCGCCGCGTCGGCCACGCACAGCAGCAGGCACAGCACCGCCCACGCCAGCACCGTCCCGGGCACGGGGACGAGCAGCACGGGCAGCACGCCGACCGCGGTCAGCGCGACGGCACGCCAGGTGATCGCCACCGCCGGCGCCTCAGCGGGGGACCGGGACGGACGCGAGGACGGTGTCGAGCACCGACTCCGCGGTGACGCCCTCGAGCTCGGCCTCCGCGCGCAGCTGCACGCGGTGCCGCAGCGTCGGGTGCGCCAGGGCCTTCACGTCGTCCGGCGTCACGTACGGCCGCCCCGACAGCCACGCCCACGCGCGGGAGGTCGCCAGCAGGGCGGTCGCCCCACGGGGCGAGACCCCCAGCGACAGCGACGGCGACTGCCGGGTCGCGCGCACCAGGTCCACGACGTAGCCCAGCACCTCGGGCGCGACCTGCACCCGGGCCACCTCCCGGCGCGCGCGCTCCAGCACGTCCTTGCCGGCGGCAGGCCGCACGCCGGCCTTCGCCAGGTCCCGCGGGTCGAAGCCCGCGGCGTGCCGCGCGAGCACCTCGATCTCCTCGTGACGCTCGGGCAGCGGCAGCACCAGCTTGAGCAGGAACCGGTCCAGCTGCGCCTCCGGCAGCGGGTACGTGCCCTCGTACTCCACCGGGTTCTGCGTGGCGATCACGACGAACGGGTCCGGCAGGGGGCGCGGCGTCCCGTCGACCGAGACCTGGCGCTCCTCCATGGCCTCGAGCAGCGACGCCTGCGTCTTCGGCGGGGTGCGGTTGATCTCGTCCGCGAGCATGAGGTTCGTGAACACCGGGCCCTCGCGGAACGAGAACTCCGCGGTGCGCGCGTCGTAGACGAGGGAGCCCGTGACGTCGCCGGGCATCAGGTCCGGCGTGAACTGGACGCGCTTGGTGTCCAGGTCCAGCGCGGCCGACAGCGTGCGGACCAGGAGGGTCTTGGCGACGCCCGGGACGCCCTCGAGCAGCACGTGCCCGCGGCAGAGCAGCGCGATGACCAGGCCGGTGACCGCGGCGTCCTGGCCGACGACGGCGCGGCCGACCTCGGTGCGGACGGCGCCGAGCGCCTCGCGGAGCTCGGGGGAGGGCTCCGGTGCGGCCGGGGCGGCGTGCTGCGGCGCCTGCGGGGCCGGCTGGGCCTGCGGCGCGGGCTGCGCCGGCGGGGCGGCGTGGGCCTGCGGCGCGGGCTGGGCCGGGAACGCCGACGTGGCGGGCTGCCCGGGGTACGCCTGCGGCCCGCTGGGCTGCGCGGGCGGGGCGGGTACCGCGCAGCACGCCGCCCTGCTGCCACGGGTTCGGGGCGGGGTGGTCCTGGGTCACGTGGGGTGAACCTCGCTCTCGAGCTGGTCGAGCCGGCGGGCCAGGGTCTCCAGGCCCGCGTCTGACGTGGGGGGTGGTCCGTACAGCAGGTCGCCGACCTCGGCCTCGTCCCGGCCCGCCGCGCGCGCGACGGCCGCGATGACGTCGAGGGCGCCGGCCGAGCGCGGCAGCCCGAGCAGGCGCGCGCACCGGGCGGCGACCCCCGCGCGCAGCGACGCGGCCGCGTGCCCGTACGAGCGGGAGGTCCGGTACAGGCGACCGCGTCCGCGCGTGGTCTCGGCGGCCCGGACGACGACGGGCAGCTGCTCGGTCACCACGCGCCCGAGCCGCCGGCCGCGCCACAGCGCGAGCGCCAGCACGACGACGAGCGCCTGCAGCAGGACGACGCGGGCGGTGGGCGGCAGCAGGTCCTCGAGGCCGGGACCGGCCGCCTCGCCGGCGGTCGTGTCGGTCATCGAGGGGACGTACCAGACCAGGTCCGCGTTCCGGCCGAGCGCGCGCAGCACGAGCGCCGCGTTGCCCTCCGCGGTCACGCGCGCGTTCGTCAGCATCCCGGCGTCGCCGAGCACGGTCACGCGCCGGCCGTCGGCCTCGGCGTCCGCGTACAGGTAGGCCTGCGGCTCGGTGCCGGGCAGCGGGAAGCACAGCGCCGCGTCGGTCCGCGGGTCGGTCGCCACCACGCCGGCGGCGGTGCCGGAGACGGTGCCGGCCGCGGCGGCGTCCGGGTCGTCGCACGAGGCCGTGAGCGTCGCGGGCTCCGTGCCGCCGCTCCAGCCGGTGTCGAGCCCGGGGACGGCCTCGCGCAGCAGCGCGGACGGGTCGAGCAGCACGAGGTCGGCCTCGGTGCCCGCCAGCGCCGTGACCTGCTCGGGGCTGAGCAGCCAGTCGGACGTCACCAGCAGGGTGCTGCCGGCCGCGGCGGCCTCGACGGCCCGGGCGGTGGTGCGGACGTAGGTCACGGTGACGCCCTGCGCTCCGAGCACCTCGGCGACGGCGCGGCCGCCGTTCTCCCGGGGGTTGTCCGGGGCGAGCGGCGTGGTCGACTGCGCGGGGGCCGGAAGCACGGTGGCCAGCACCCCGATCGCGAGCACGCCCGCGACGGCGAGCAGCCAGCGGTAGCGGCGCCACCGGCTGCGCGCGCGGGTGCGGGCGCTGGTGCCGTCGCCGAGCACCACGGCGGGGGAGGGCGCGGCGGGCGAGCCGCCCACGCGGCCGGGCCGGCGGCCACGGGGGGCCGCCGGGACCCCGAGCGCGCGCGCCCGATGGGCGCCGCCGGCGCGGCCCTCGGGGCCGCCGACTGCCGCCCCGGGCGCACAGCGGTGGACGACGTGGGGGTGGACGCGCCGCACGCCGGGGTGGCGGACGCGCGCAGGTGGTCCAGGGCGGTGCGCCCGGG
>NZ_CATKPC010000019.1:0-75670 GCF_949769265.1 Cellulomonas endometrii
CCCGGCGCCGACGGCCGTCAGCGGCCGCGGGATGGCGCTCGTGGAGGCGCTGTCGCGCACCTGGGGCGTCGACGTCCACGGCGAGGCGGGCAAGACCGTGTGGTTCCTCGTGGACCCCGAGGCGGACTGACCCCCGGCCCTCCGCTCCCGCGGTCCCCCGGGGACGTGCCGCCGTCAGCGCCGGGCTGACCCCACCGACAGCTCGACGACGAGCGCGCGGTGGTCCGACATCCCAGTGTCGACGGCGATCGGCTCGCTCGTCGGGGTGACCGGCCCGTCGAGCAGCACGTGGTCGATCTGCCGGTCGGGGACCTCCACCGGGAACGTGTTGACCTGACCGACCGAGCGCCAGCCGGACACCCGCTGCGGCGTGGTGCCCTCGAGGTTGAGGTCGCCGGTCACCGCGAGCGGCCGCGGCAGGGCGTGGCAGGCCCGCACCAGGTGCCGCAGCTGCACGACGTTCCAGCCGGTGATGAACGTCAGGTGCGTGGCGACCACGGTGATCGGCCCATCGGGGGTCTCGACGACCGCCGCGAGCGCGGCCCGCTGCTCGTCCTGCACGAGGGAGGGCCGCCGGTTGCCGCGGTGGACCATCGGCACCCGCCGGCGCAGCGTCGGCAGCGCCATCACGCGCCAGGCGGACACCGGGTACCGGCTGAGCAGCGCGATCCCGTAGGCGGCGATCGTGGGCTGGTCCTCTCCGGTCGCGGCCGTCCACGTCCCGGGGTGCCCGTGCAGCGTGGCGACGAACCGGTGGTGGTCGGCGCCCATCGCCTCGGCCGCCACCGCCGTGAGGTCGGCCTGGTGGGACCGTGGCTGGTCCCGGTCGACCTCCTGCAGCGCGAGGACGTCGGCGTCCAGCCCGCTGACGGCCCCGGCGAACCGGTCCAGGTCCACCTTGCCGTCGCTCAGACCACGCCCGTGCAGGATGTTGAAGCTCGCGAGTCGCACCCCGCGATTCTTGCGGTCGTCCTGCGGACGCGCTCGTCGTCGTGTACACAACTCGGCATGAGCCACGATGCAGCGACCGCCGGCGGAGCCGGAGCCGGGGTGCAGGCCGGCGCCGCCGACGAGCCCGATCCCCGCACCGCGCTGCAGGACGGCCTGCGCAAGGTGGCCGTCGCGCTGGAGGACGCGGGCATCCCGTTCGCGCTGGTCGGGGGGTACGCGGCGTGGGCGCGCGGGGCGCCGGAGCCCAGCCACGACGCGGACTTCGCCGTGACGGAGGAGGACGTGCCGCGCGCGCAGGAGGCCATCGCCGCGGCCGGCCTCGACGTGCACGAGCCCGCGGAGAACTGGCTGTTCAAGGCGTTCCACCACGGCGCGCTCGTGGACGTCCTGTTCCGGATGGTCGGGGAGCCGATCACCCGCGAGATGCTCGAGCGCAGCGACACGATGGAGGTCCTCGCCGTCCGGATGCCGGTGCTCGACGCGACGGACATCATCTCGGCGAAGATGCGCGTGCTCGGGGAGCACTACTGCGACTTCACCCGGATGATCGCCATGGTGCGGGCCCTGCGCGAGCAGGTCGACTGGCACCGCGTGCGCGCCGAGACGGCCGAGACGCCCTACGGGCGGGCGTTCCTGCTGCTGGTGCACGAGCTCGGCATCTCCCCGGTGGGCCCGGAGCCGCGCTGACGAGAGTCTCCGACAGCCGTGACACCCAGGCCCGCAACCCGCTAGTGTCGTACGAGCAGGACGCCGGAAGGCCTCCCGCACCGCCGAAGACCCCGCCCCGAGCGGGGTCTTTGTGCGTCCGGCTCAGGGGCGCCACACGTGCTCCGCTGCGATGGCGTCCTCCACCGCGGCCCACGCCAGGTCGCTCGCGGCGCGAGCGCGATGGTCGGACTCCTCGACCACGTGGCGTCGACGCCAGAGGTAGGTGACCAGATCCGACGCCTGGAGCAGGCGACTGTGCTGGGACGGCCCGAAGTGCAGCGTGTCGAGGAGGGTCGGGAGCCGGCTGGACCGGTATCCCGGTGTGCCCACGCGTCGGTACGAACGAAAGTTGGAACGGTGTCGTTCCTGGGTGTGCACCTCGTCGGCCGTCACGACGACGCGCTTCCCTCGGGAGGCGGCCTCGCGGTCGACGCTCTCCAGAAGGTGCCCGAGCACGACGTCGTGGGGCGGAAGCGGATCCACGTACCGGCGACGCTGCGCGACCACGTCCATGCCCCGCAGCGCGATGCGCGCCCCGGACGTGCCGATGACGCGCATCGCACGCTGGTACACGTTGACTCGCTGGCGGACCGGCATCGACGCCCACGCTCCCTTGCCGTGGAAGACCTCGTAGCCGTGCAGCTCCGCCGCGTCGGACAGGCCGACCCCCGGCACCGACGACCACTCCGCCACCAGGTCGTCGAGCCCGTTCTCGATCGCGGCAGCCGCAGCAGCGGTGACGATGACGGCTCCGAGGGCGAAGAACGCATCGGTCTCGTACGACTCGTCGACGAAGGCCAGCAGCACGCGTCGACCGTATCGACGTCCTCGGGTACTCCCGTGACCGGTGCGCGCAGGCGCCCAACGCTGAGTGGTGCACGCTCCGGCCACCGGACCGATGCAGACCTCCTCACCGGTGCAAGACGCGGCCCGGTCGCGACACAGTAGGGGCACCGGGGGCCGTGCGTGGCCTGCGGACCGACCCGAGGGGACCGCGTGCAGGACCAGCAGCCGGGGCCGACCGCCGCCGAGCACGTCATCGACCCCCCGACCGACCCCGCGACCCGCCCCGCGACCGCGCCCGGCACCGGTCCCGACGCCGGAGGCCGGGACGCCGCGTGGTTCGAGGAGCTGTTCCGCCGGCACGCCGTGGCGGTGCACCGCTACCTGCTGCGCCGCGGGGCGGGCGACGACGCGGAGGACCTCGCGGCCGACGTCCTCACGATCGCGTGGCGCCGGCGGGGCGAGCTGCCCGACGGCATGGAGCTCGCGTGGCTGTACCGGACGGCCGGCTTCGTGCTGGCGAACCACCGCCGCAAGGGCCGGCCGGTGCCGGTGGCGGAGGTCCCGGACGAGCCGGACCCCACGGACCCCGGGATGCAGGCGGTCCGCGACGAGCGGGTGCGTGAGGTGCTCGGGCGGCTGAGCGCGCGCGACCGGCAGGTCCTGCTGCTGACCGCGTGGGAGGGCGTCACGGGCGACGACCTCGCGCTGGTGCTGGGGGTGTCCCGGGGCGGGGCGGACGCGGCGCTGTCGCGGGCGCGGGCGCGGCTGCGCGACGCCTGGGACGCCGACTGACCCACGGGCCCACCCGCGGGCCGATCCACGCGCCGATCCACGCGCCGATCCACGCGCCGACCCACGCCCGGCGTGCAAGGGACGGGCGGGCGGCGACACAGACGGGGTGGACGCGACCGCCGGGACCGGCGGCCGCACGGACCTGGAGGAGACCCCGTGGACGAGCCCCGAGCACAGCAGCCCGACCCGGCGCCGGGCGACGACGAGGCGTTCGCGCGGCTGCGCGCCGCCGACCCCGCGGCGGGTGCCGGGCTCGACACCGCGGCGCTGCGCGCGGAGGTCGCCCGCAGGTCCGGTGCCGAGCCGGCCGGCGACGTCGCGCCCGTGACCACGCTGGCGTCGCGCCGTCGCGCCCGGTGGCTGCAGGTGGCGGCCGTGGGCGTGGGAGCCGCCCTGGTGGCGGGCGCCGGCGGGTACGCGGCCGGCGCCCGGGGCGGCGGCGAGGCGGCCGCGGCGCCGATCATGCTGGGCCAGGCCGCCGCGGAGCAGCAGCTCGCGGGCGCGGCGGACAAGCTGGCGGCGGGCTCGACGGCCACCGACATGCGGATCGCGCCGGGGTTCGGCGCGCGGGCGGTGTTCTCCGCGTCCGGCCTGGCGGACGACGCGAGCGCCGCGCACGCCTGGGCGCTCGACGCCGCGGCGGTGTTCTCCGCCGAGACCGCCGCCCGGGTGGCGTCCGCGTTGGGGGTGACCGGTGACCCGTCGCAGCAGTACGGCGCCTGGACCGTCGGCCCGCAGGACGGCACCGCACCGAACGTGACGCTGCAGCCCGACGGCGCGGCGAGCATCAGCTACTACGACCCGACGCGCGACCCCTGGGCCTGCGCGGCGTCCGCGACCGACCAGCCGGACGCGGGTGCGTCCGACGGTGCGGGGACGACCGAGGGCTCCGCCGCTGCCGAGCTGGCACCGACGATCGACCCGGAGCTCGTCGACCCGGCGCTCCCGGTCGTGCCCGGCCCGACGTGCGACCCGGCGCTCGGCGACGCCCCGACGGGGGACGCGGCGGTCGCGGCGACCCGCGACCTGCTCGCGACCCTCGGGGTGGACCCCGCCGCGTTCGAGTACGAGGAGGGCGACTCCGGCACGACCGCGGCGGCGACCGTCACGGCGTACCAGGTCGTCGACGCCCAGCGCACGGGCCTGGCGTGGAACGTGACGCTCGTCGACGGCGGCGTCCAGTCGCTGTACGGCTCGCTCGCGCCGCTCGTCGACCTGGGGGAGTACCCGGTGGTCGGGGCCGCGACCGCGGTCGAGCGCCTGAACGACCCCCGGTTCGGCACCGGGTACGGCGGCGTCATGCCGCTGGCCCGCGCCGAGGCCGCCGACGCGGCCGGGGCAGCCGAGGCCGCGACCACCGACGAGGTGCCGTCCGGCGACCCGACCGTCCCCGCCACGGCGCAGCCCGGGTCGCCGATCTCGTGGCCGGTGCAGCAGGTGACGATCACCGGCGCCCGGCTCGGGCTCGCGATGGTCACGCAGGCGGACGGGGCGGCGCTGCTGGTGCCGGCCTACGAGCTCACCGACGCCGACGGCTCCGCGTGGAGCGTCGTCGCGGTGGACGAGGGGTCGCTCGACCTCGCCGGGTGACCGGCGACGCGTCCGGCGCCGGAGGGGGCGCCGGACGCACGGGGGCGGGGTGCCGGTCGGAGGGCCGGGACCCCGCCCCGGGCGCGCCTGGGGTTGCCGACACCGGCGCCGGGGGCCACGGTCGTGCCATGGGCCGACGACGAGACCGCCGCACCGACCGCACGCGCTCGCTCCCGGAGCCCCGCTGGGCGCCCGGGGACCCCACGGTCGCGCTCCCGGCGCCGGGTCGTGCGCCGGGTCGCGCGCCCGCGCACGGCCGGACCGCCGCCGCCGTCCGCGCGTCCACGCCCGCCCACGCCCGCTCCGTCGCGCCGCGCGGCAGCCGGGTCGGGCTCGGCGTGCGCAGCGCGCTGCTCGGCGTCGCGGCCGGCAGCCGGGCGTCGCTGGCGCTCGCGGGCCCGGCGCTCGCCGACCCGGCCCGCGGGCGGGTGACCCGCGGGCTCACCCGGTTCGGCGTGCTCGTCGAGCTCACGAACGACAAGCTGCCCACCACCCCGAGCCGCCTCGTGCCGCCCGGCCCCCAGAGCCGCGCGGTCGCCGCCGCGCTCGGGGGTGCGGCGCTCGCCCGGCAGCGCGGGCGCTCGGTGCTGCTCCCGGCCGCGACCGCCGCGCTGTTCTCCACCGTCGGGACGTTCGGCGGCGCCGCCTGGCGCACGTGGGCGGCCCAGCGGGGCCCGGACTGGCGCGGGGCGCTCGCGGAGGACGTCGTCGCGGTCACGCTCGCGACGCTGGCCTCCCGCACCCGCTGACCGCCTGACCAGCCGTCCCGCCCGCCGGGTGGAACGTCCGAGCGGACACGCCCGCGGCGTGTCCGCCCGAACCATCCACCCCGGGGTGCTGGAGGCGGCGTCGCGCGGCCGTCAGCCCGCCGCGACCTCGATCACCCGGACCCCGCCGCCGGGGACCTTCGCGGTGCCGCCGAACGACTCGCCCGTCAGCAGGTCGACGCCGGTGGCAGGCAGCTCGGCCTCCTCGGCGCCGTGGTTGACGGCGACCAGGAAGTCCGACGTGGCTCCGTGGCGGCGGACCACCTCGAGCTCCGCCGGCAGCCCCGACGGTGCGAGCCCGGCGTCGGCGTACACGGCCCCCATCAGCGGGGCGAGGGCGTCGGCGTCGAAGCACGTCGAGACGTACCAGCCCGTGCCGGAGCCGTGCGCGTGCCGGGTGACGGCGGCGCCCCCGGGCAGCGGCCCGTCAGCGTAGGTGCCGACCACCTCGGCGCCGTCGAGCACGAGGTCCTCGGTCCAGACCGTCGCCGTGGTCCCGCCGGTCGCCGCGAGCGCGCCCGTCCAGGTGACCTCGACCGACTCGCCGGCGCGCAGCGGGGCGTGCTCCTCGACGGCCACCCCGAGCGCGGTGCGCAGGTGTGCCCCGTACCCGCCCGCGGGCACCGCGTCCCGCTCGTCGACGACGCCGGAGAAGCACGAGACCAGCAGCGTGCCGCCGCCGGCGACGTACTGCTCGAGGTTCGCCCCGGCCGCCGCGGTCAGCAGGTACGACGCCGGCGCGACGACGAGGCGGTAGCCGGTCAGGTCGTCCTCCGAGTGCGCGAGGTCGACCGTGAGGCCGTCCTGCCACAGCCGCTCGTAGGAGGCCCGCACGCGGTCGCGGTGCCGGAGGTCCACCGAGGGCCGCCACTCCAGGTCCTGCGCCCAGAACGACTCCCAGTCCCACAGCAGCGCCACGTCGGCCCGCACCCGGGAGCCCCGCACCGGCGCCAGCTGCCGCAGGTCGGCGCCCAGCGCGCACACCTCCCGGAACACCCGGGAGCCCGTGCCGGCGTGGGGGAGCATCGCCGAGTGGAACTTCTCCGCGCCGGAGCGCGAGGCGCGCCACTGGAAGAACAGGATGCCGTCGGCGCCGCGCCCGAGGTGGGTGAGCGAGTTCCGCGCCATCTCGCCGGGGCGCTTCGCGAGGTTGCGGGGCTGCCAGTTCACGGCCGAGGTCGAGTGCTCCATCAGCAGCCACGGCTTGCCGCGGGCGACGGACCGGGTGAGGTCGGCGGCGAGCGCCAGGCCGACGTGGCTGCGCGGGTCCTCGGCGGTGAGGTAGTGGTCGTTCGAGACGACGTCGACCTCGGCAGCCCACTTCCACAGGTCCACGGACGGGCACTCGGCGGCCATGAAGTTGGTCGTCACCGGCACGGCGGAGTGCGCGCGGATGGCGTCGCGCTCGGCGACGAAGCACTGGCGCAGCGCGTGGTCCGTGAACCGGGCGAAGTCGAGCCGCTGCGCGGGGTTGGTCACCGACGGGGTGAGGCGCGGGACGTCGACGTGCTCCCAGCGGCCGTACCGCTGGCCCCAGAACGCGGTGCCCCACGCGGCGTTCAGCGCGTCGAGGGAGCCGTACCGCTCCTGCAGCCACGCCCGGAACGCCGCGGCGGAGGTCTCCGAGTAGTCCTCCGAGACCGGCGCCCCGTACTCGTTGTGCACGTGCCAGAGGGCGACGGCCGGGTGCGAGCCGTAGCGGCGGGCGAGCTCCGTGGTGATCCGGACGGCCGCGGCGCGGTACTCCGGGGAGGACGGGTTGGCCATGCCGCGCGAGCCGAAGCCGAGCACCGTGCCGGAGCGGTCGACGACGCGGGTGTGCGGGTAGGTCGCGAAGAACCAGGCGGGCGGCGAGGCCGTCGGCGTGCCGAGGTCGACCCGGATCCCGTGGGAGTGCAGCAGCTCGATGACCCGGTCCAGCCAGCCGAAGTCGAAGACGCCCTCCTCCGGCTCGAGCAGCGCCCACGAGAAGATGCCGATGCTGACGAGGTTGACCCCGGCCTCCTGCATGAGCCGCACGTCCTCGTGCCAGACCTCCTCCGGCCACTGCTCGGGGTTGTAGTCCCCGCCGTAGGCGATGCCGTCGAGCCCGAGCACCCACGGGGAGTCGGCGTGGGCGGGCGTGGGCTGGGGGGTCATGGTTCTCCTCGAACGACTGCGACTGACTGAGCACGGTCCCAGCCACGACGCCGAGACTACGAGTACATAACAGGAGCCGTCCCCGTGTTGACAAGCCCTGCACGGCTCATCGTACTGTGACCGTGCACAGTTCGAAGTGCACAGGCACAGCGCGGTGATCGCCCGCGGTGTGACGCCCGCCGCGAGGACGCGGCGGGTCCTTGACGAGGAGGACCAATGCGCCTGCACACAGCGATGAAGACCGCGGCCGTGCTCGCCGCGACCGCGATGCTCGCGGCCGGATGCGGCAGCGGCTCCGACGACGGCGGGTCGGCGTCCGCCGACGGGCCCGTCGAGCTCACGTTCTGGACGTGGGCGCCCGGCATGGACGAGACCGTCGCGGAGTGGAACGCCGCGAACCCCGACATCCAGGTCACGGTGAACAAGCAGGACGGCGGCGACCCGGCCGTCACCAAGCTCCTGACCGCGATCAAGGCGGGCTCCGGCGCCCCCGACCTCATGCAGACCGAGTACCAGAAGATCCCCACGCTGGTCGCGGCGGACGCCCTGGCGGACCTGTCGGGGGTCATCTCCGACGACCTCGCGGACCACTACGCGGAGGGCACCTGGGAGTCGGTGACCCTCGGCTCCGACGCCGTGTACGGCGTGCCCCAGGACTCCGGGCCGATGCAGTTCTACTACCGGGCGGACATCTTCGAGCAGCTCGGCCTGCAGGTCCCGACCACCTGGGACGAGTACGCCGCCGTCGCCGCGCAGCTGCACGCCGCCGACCCCGGCAAGTACCTCGGCACCTTCTCCGCGAACGACGCGGGCTGGTTCACGGGCCTCGCGCAGCAGGCCGGCGCGTCCTGGTGGGGCATCGACGGCGACTCCTGGAGCGTCGACATCGACTCCGACGCCACCGAGAAGGTCGCCTCCTACTGGGGCGGCCTGGTCGAGCAGGGCGTGATCGACAACAAGCCGATGTACACCCCGGAGTGGAACGCGGCCCTCAACGACGGCTCGCAGGTCGGCTGGCTGTCGGCGATCTGGGCGCCCGGCGTCCTCGAGGGCAACGCCCCCGACACGGCGGGCAAGTGGGCCATGGCGCCCATGCCGCAGTGGGAGGCCGGCGACACCGCGACGGGCAACTGGGGCGGCTCGGCCACCTCGGTGACGTCCCAGTCGGAGCACCCGGAGGAGGCCGCGCAGTTCATCGAGTGGATGAACGGCAGCCAGGAGGGCGTCGACGCCCTGGTGGAGTACGGCAGCCTCTACCCGGCCGACCTGGACGCCCAGGCCGGTGCCCTGTCCGAGCCCCCCGCCTTCTTCTCCGGCCAGGCCGACTTCTACGACATCGCCGCCGAGACGGCGAAGGGCGTGCGGCCGTTCACCTACGGCCCGAACGTCAACGTCGCCTACTCCGCCTACAACGACGAGTTCGGCAAGGCCACCGAGGCCCGGTCCGCGTCGGCGTTCGTGGACGCGGTCGAGGCCATGCAGGCGGCGACCGTCGACGACCTGAAGAGCTCCGGGTTCTCGGTCTCCGAGTGACCCCGCGGCGGGGGCGCCCCCCCGGCGCCCCCCCCCGCCGCCCCGCCACTGCCGCCCGCCCGCGGGAAGGATCCCCTCGTGACCACCACCGAGCCGCGCGCCGCCGCAGCGCCTGCCGCGCAGGCCCCGCGCCGTCCGCGATCCCGTCGCCGAGCCGCGCCGTACGTGTACCTCGCCCCCGCGATGGTGCTGTTCGTGCTGTTCCTCGCGCTGCCCATCGGGTACGCGGTCTACCTCAGCCTGCGGACCGTCAAGGTCAGCGGCCTCGGCCTGGGCGCCGGCGCGCGCCAGGAGGTCTGGGCCGGCTTCTCCAACTACTCGCGCGCCCTCGCCGACCCCGAGTTCCTCGCGTCGGTCGGCCGGGTCGGGCTCTACGGCCTCGTGCTCGTGCCGACCATGCTGGGGCTCGCCCTGCTGTTCGCGCTCCTGCTCGACGCCCGGCGCACCGGCGCGAAGGGGTTCTCGCGGGTCTCGATCTTCCTGCCCTACGCCGTGCCCGCGGTGATCGCCTCGCTGCTGTGGGGCTTCCTGTACCTGCCGCGGGTCAGCCCCTTCGCCTACGTCGCGGACGCGCTCGGCCTGCCGGTCGCGGACGTGCTGTCGTCGAACCTGATCCTGTTCGCCATCGCCAACATCGGCCTGTGGGGCGGCGTCGGCTTCAACATGATCGTCATCTACACGGCCCTCAAGGCGATCCCGACCGACCTGTACGAGGCCGCGCGGCTCGACGGCGCGACCGAGCGGGGCATCGCCTGGCGGATCAAGGTGCCGATCGTCCTGCCGTCGCTGATCCTCACGTTCCTGTTCTCGATGATCGCGACGCTGCAGGTGTTCGCCGAGCCGACCACCCTGCGCCCGCTGACCAACACCATCTCCACCACGTGGAGCCCGCTGATGAAGGTGTACCGCGACGCCTTCACCCGCGACGACATCTACTCCGCCGCCGCGACGTCCGTCGTGATCGCGCTGGCGACCTTCGTGCTCTCGTTCGGCTTCCTGCGCCTCGTGCAGCGCCGGGCCTTCGCCCAGGAGAACGGCTGACCCATGGCGACCCTGTCCCCGTCCCGCCCCGCCGTCGCCCGTCGCGGCCCGTCGGCCGCCGCCGTCCGGCAGCCCCGGCAGCGGCCCGCGTTCTGGCCGACGCTGATCCTGCTGCTCGGCGCCGTCTACTGCCTGTTCCCCGTCCTGTGGGTGCTGATCGCCTCGACCAAGAGCGCCGGCGAGCTGTTCTCCACGTTCACGCTCGCGCCGTCCACGCACCTGTGGGAGAACGTCACCGAGCTGTCCGCGTACCGCGGCGGGCTGTTCTGGCGCTGGATGGCGAACACCGCGCTGTACGCCGGCGTCGGTGGCCTGCTGTCCGTGCTCGTGTCGGCGATGGCCGGGTACGGGCTCGCGAAGTTCCAGTTCGCCGGCAAGAAGGCGATCTTCAACGTCATCCTCGCGGGCGTGCTGGTGCCCGGCGTCGTGCTGGCCATCCCGCAGTACCTGCTGCTCGCGCAGGTCGGGCTGACCAACACCTACTGGTCGGTGCTGCTGCCGAGCATCATCAGCCCGTACGGCATCTACCTCGCCCGCATCTACGCGGCGGCGTCCGTCCCTGACGACGTGCTGGAGGCGGCCCGGACCGACGGCGCCCCGGAGTGGCGGGTGTTCACGTCGATCTCCGTGCCGATGATGGTCCCCGGCCTGGTGACGGTGTTCCTGTTCCAGTTCGTCGCGATCTGGAACAACTTCATGCTCCCGTACATCATGCTCGGCGACGACCGGCTGTTCCCGCTCACCGTCGGCCTGTCGGGGCTGCTGAACCAGGGGGCGTCGCAGCCGGCGATGTACACCTCGGTGATCACCGGCGCGCTGCTGTCGATCATCCCGCTCACGGCCCTGTTCCTCACGCTGCAGCGCTACTGGCAGGTCGACCTCGCCGCGGGCGCCGTGAAGGCCTGACGTGCCCGTAAAGTCTGTCGGCGTGGAGCCCACCGCGCGCCGACGCCCGACCATCCGCGACGTCGCGGCGGCGGCCGGGGTCTCGCGCGGCACCGTCTCCCGGGTGCTCAACGGCGGCCACTGGGTCTCGCCCGAGGCGCTCGCGGCCGTCCAGGAGGCCATCCGGTCGACGGGGTACTCGGCGAACCAGCACGCGCGCAGCCTCGTCACCGGCCGGGCGAACTCCGTCGCCTTCCTGCTGACCGAGCCGCAGCACCTGCTGTTCGAGGACCCGACGTTCTCGATCCTGCTCCGCGCCGCGGCCGAGGCGCTGGCCGCGCGGGAGATGCCGCTGCTGCTCATGGTCGCCGGCACCCCGCAGGAGCGGCGACGCATCACCGAGTACGTCGCCGCGGGCCACGTGGACGGGGTGCTGCTGATCTCGTCCCACCGCGGCAACCCCGTGGTGGGGGACCTGCTGCGCCAGGGCGTCCCGACGATCGCCTGCGGCGAGCCGCTCGGGTACGAGGACCGCATCGGCTGGGTCGCGGCCGACGACCACGGCGGCGCCCGCCGCATGACGTCGCACCTGCTGTCGCGGGGCCGCACCCGCGTGGCCACGATCACCGGGCCGATGGACACCCCCGGCGGGCTGCGCCGCCTCGCCGGGTACCGGGACGCGCTCGGCGACGCCTACGACGACGCGCTGGTCGCGCACGGCGACTACTCCCGGGCGTCCGGCCAGGCCGCGATGCGTGAGCTTCTCGACCGCCGGCCCGACCTCGACGCGGTGTTCGTCGCGTCCGACCTCATGGCGGCCGGGGCGCTCGTCGCGCTCCGGGAGGCGGGGCGGTCCGTCCCGGGCGACGTGGCCGTCGGGGGGTTCGACGACTCCGGCCTCGCCGCGACGCTCGAGCCCCCGCTGACCACCATGCGCCAGCCGTTCGAGCGCATCGCCGCCGAGATGGTGCGGCTGCTGCTGGAGGTCGTCGAGGGCGCGGAGCCCGCCCGCATCACCCTCCCGACGTCCCTCGTGGAGCGCGACTCCGCCTGACGCGGTGCTCCCGCGCGGGGTACCCGGTCGCGTAGGTTCGCCCTCATGGCCGCCGACCGTCACGCGCTGATGCTCCTCGACTCCGCCTCGCTGTACTTCCGCGCCTACTACGGGGTCCCGGACTCGGTGAAGGCGCCGGACGGCACGCCGGTGAACGCCGTGCGGGGGCTGCTCGACATGATCGCCCGGCTGGTCACCGACCACCGCCCGGACCGCCTCGTGGCGTGCTGGGACGAGGACTGGCGCCCGGCGTTCCGGGTCGCGGCGATCCCGTCGTACAAGGCGCACCGGGTGGTCGGCGGGGCGGACGCGGCCGCGGCTGCGGCTGCCGGGTCCGGCGGCACGGTCGCGGTCGAGGAGGTCCCGGACACCCTCGCGCCGCAGGTGCCGGTGATCGCCGAGGTGCTGGCCGCGCTGGGCATCGCGCGCGCCGGGGCGGCGGGGTACGAGGCCGACGACGTGATCGGCACGCTGACCGCCCGCGAGGTGGCGCGCCCGGCGGGGGAGCGGTCGCCGGTGCTGGTCGTCACGGGGGACCGGGACCTGTTCCAGCTCGTCGACGACGAGGCGCCCGTGCGGGTGCTCTACACGATCCGCGGCATCAAGGACATCGAGGTCGTCGACGCCGCGCGGCTGCGGGAGAAGTACGCCGTGGCGTCCGGGCCGGCGTACGCCGACATGGCGGTGCTCCGCGGGGACCCGAGCGACGGGCTGCCCGGCGTCCCCGGCATCGGGGAGAAGACCGCGGCGTCGATGCTCGCGCGGTACGGCGACCTGCCGGCGCTGCTCGCGGCGCGCGACTCCGGCGACCCCGGGCTCACGGCCACCCAGCGGCGTCGCCTGCTCGACGCGGACGCGTACCTGGCCGTCGCGCCCGCGGTGGTCCGCGTCGCGCCGGACGCCCCCGTCGAGCTCGCGGACGTGCCCGGTGCGCCCGCAGACCCGCAGGCGTTCGACCTCCCGCGGGAGCCCGCGGACCCGGAGGCGCTGGTCGACCTCACCGCCCGCTGGGGCCTGGAGTCCAGCGTCCGCCGCCTGCTGACGGCCCTCGCGAACCGCTGACCGGCCCGTCGGCCTCGCCCGCGGCCACCGCTGCGCCCGCTGCCCGCTGCCCGCTGCCTTCCGCTCACGACTGCGCCCGCTGGCCGGGACTGCGCCTCCTGCAGCGGGCGCAGTCTCTGCTACCGGGCGCAGTCTCTGCCAACGGGCGCAGTCTGCGGGGGGCTCCGCGCGCGGCGCCGCGCCCCCGGGCACACGAAAGGGGGTCACCGCCCCCGGTGACCCCCTGCCGCACGTCCCGGCGGTCGGCCCCTCCCGGGCCGGCCGCCGGGCCGCTGCGGCCGGAGGGGGCCTGGATCACCCCGGTCCCTCCGGCCGCCCTCCGCGGTGGTGCGGGCGGTGCGGCGGGCCCCCCCCGAGCCCGCCGCACCCCGCCTTCGCGGGGGCGTCCCCCTCAGCGCACCCCCAGCACCCCCAGCGCGAGGGGCGGGGGGTAGCCGCCGTGCCGCCGTCGCCGGTGTACAGCGCGGTGACGGTGGTGGTGCGGTTGACCGCCGGCAGCGTGACCGTCGCGGCGCCGTCGGTCAGCGGGACCGTGGCGACGGGGCGGATGCCCACGAGCACGGTGACCTTCCCGCCGGCGACGGGCCCGCCCTCGACCCCGGAGACGGTGACGGTCACGGGCGGCGTGGCGCCCTTCGCGACCGTCCACGACGGGGTGTCGAGCGCGATCGTCGGCACCGTGGCCAGCACGCGGTAGGCCCGCTGGCTCTTCGAGCCGTCGACGTCGGCGCTGCCGGTGTACACCGCGGTCAGCGTGTGGGACCCGGACTTCAGGTCCCGCGGCAGGGCGATCGTGACGGTCGCGTCGTTCCCCGTGCCGGCCACGAGCTCGCCGGTCCCCAGGACGGTGTCGCGCTCGCGGATCTCCACGGTGCCGGTGGGGACGGCGCCCTGACCGGTGACGGTGACGGTGGCGCTGACCTCGGACCCGTACCGCCCGGAGTTCTGCGACAGCGTGACCTTCGTGGTCGAGCCGGCCCTGCGGACGTCGACGGAGACGGCCTCCGACGTGGAGCCGGCCCACGCCGTGCTGTCCGGCGTGAACACCGCGGTGAGGCTGTGCGCCCCGCCGCCGAGCCGGACCGTGGCGGTGGCCGTGCCGCCGGCCACCGGCGCGGTGGCGATCTCCGTCTCGCCGTCCCGGAAGGACACGGTGCCCGTGGCCTCCGCGGGTGCGACGGTCGCGGTCAGCGTGACGTCCTGGCCGACCCGGGGCGACCCGGAGACGGCGAGGGTGGTGGTGGTCGGCGTGGCCGCCGGGACGGCGACGTCGAGCACCTGGGCCCGGGTCGTCGGGTCGGCGTTGTGGCTGTGCAGCACCAGCAGCTGGCCGGGGGTGACGGCCGAGGTGGTCGACCGGTGCACGGTGAGCTCCGTGGCGTCGGAGCCGACGTACCAGAGCGCGTCGGTGACCCCGGCGTCGAACCAGTACGGCGGGTCGAACGGGTCGACGGTGAACGGCTCCACCGCGTCGAGCTGCCCCGAGGGGTCGGCGGCGTAGTCGGAGTACGTCCACACCGTGGCCGTCGGCGTGGCACCCGGGGCGAGCCCGAGCGCCGCGATGCTGACCGGCGCGACGAGCACGGAGTTGTCGAACACCGTGGTGTCGACGTCCCCGAACGCCCCGTTGACGCCCTGGACGTCCAGGACCTCGCCGGAGTCGTAGTCGAACGTCGCGGCGACCGTCACGTCGGCCGCCTCGCTCAGCTTCTGCACGACCGTCTCGACGTCCGGCGTGCCGTCGGCGTCGACGTCCCAGTCGATGACCGGCAGCACGGCCTGGCCGAGCGTGGCCCAGTCGCCGTCCACCGCGATCCCCACGCCGAGGTACCCGTCGGCGGGGTCGCCGCCCGCGGCGGTGTGCTGCGGTGCGGTGGAGGTCCAGCCGACCCAGCGCAGGTCGCCCGACGCGACGGCCGACTCCGAGGTGATGAAGCCGGGCACGTCCTCGAGCTTCGGGCTGGTGGCGGCGAGGTTCAGCGGCGCGACCAGGGAGGTCCAGCCGCCGGAGTCGACGCCCCGGCCCGACAGGGTGAGCGGCGCGGTGGTGGCACCCGCGTCGGCGAAGGACACGGGGTCCGCGGTGAGCTCGCTGACCAGCCGGGGAGCGGCCTGCACCGGGACGCGCAGCTCCTGCTCGCCCGAGGTCAGCACGAGCCGCCCGGACAGCGCCGCCACGTACTCGCGCGGCACGCCGCCCTGGGACGTCGCCGAGGTCGGGTCGATCTCCCGCTCGAGCGTGGCCGGGTCGGCCGTGAGGGTCAGGGCGACGAGCTCCTGCTGACCCGCGGGCACCGTGAGCGTGGCGGGCGAGGTGGTGATGGTCGCGCCGCCGGTGGTCGTCGCCGCGACGAACGCGGTGTCGAAGGTGGCCGCCTCCGTGCCGGTGTTCTGCACCGTGACGGTCTTGCGCAGCTCGACCCTCTCGTCGGCGACGTCCACGACGCCGAAGGTCACGGACACCTGGTCCGGGTCCTCCGAGCCGTACGCGAGCACCGTGTCGGCGACCGCCGCCCGGGCGTCGACCCGGCCGGAGCCGACCCGCTGCGGGCCGTACGTCGTGCCCGTCTGGTTCGCGCCGGTCCACACGTCGTGCGTCGCGGTGTTCATCACTGCCGCCTTCACCTGGGCCGGCGTCCAGCCGGGCTGGGTGGCGCGCACGAGGGCGGCGATGCCGGCGACGTGCGGGGAAGCCATGGACGTGCCCGACAGCGACTGCGCGGCGTTCCCGGATCCGGAGGCGGCCGAGAAGATCAGCGTGCCGGGAGCGGCGACGTCCGGCTTGATGATGCCGAGCGAGCCGTGCGCCCCGCGGGACGAGCCCGGGTTGAGGGCGTCGCCGACCTCGTCCGCGGTGACCGCGGCGGCGAGCGACGGGCCGATGTGCGCGGTGACGCCGCCCGCCTGGATCGCCGGCAGCAGCGCGTCGGTGGAGGAGGCGGTGAGCTGCGCGCCGGGGATCGTGGCGTTGCCCGAGATGCCGGCGGCGAACACCGTCGACTCCGTGCCGATCAGCACGCCGGCCGCTCCCGCGGCCTCGGCCGCGTTGAACCGGGCGACGCTGCCGCACGCGCGGGTCGCGTCGTCGTCGTCCCACCACAGGTAGACGATGTTCCCGGCGATCTGGTCGGCGTACGGCGTCAGCGGCGTGCAGCCGTCCACGTCGTCGCCCAAGTACACGACCGGGGCGGTGACGTCCGCGCCGCCGGCGTAGGCGATGGAGTTCTGGGCCGACCAGGTCCGGACGAGCGCCGGGTCCGGGGCCTGCGTGACCTCGACGCCGTCGTAGGTCTGCGGGCTGCCGACGGAGTTCGCGACCGTCAGGCCGGACGCCGCGGAGCCGGGGGAGCCGCCGACGTCGGTGATGTCAGCCGAGTTGCCCGCGGACAGCACCGCGAGGGTGCCGAGGTCGGACAGGCGGTCGATCAGCAGGTTGTCCGGGTCGTCGGACGGGGTGGCGGAGGCGCCGAGCGACAGGTTCACGACGTCGAGGTGGTCGCCGAAGTCGCCGTCGCCGTCCGGGTCCGCCGCCCAGTCCAGGGCGAGGCCCGTCAGGTCGGTCGAGCCGCCGATGTCGCCGAAGACCTTGAGGGCGTACAGGCCCGCCTCGGGAGCGGCGCCGGGCCCGACCTGCCAGTCCGACAGATCCGTCAGCGAGGCGTAGTCCCCGGTGAACGTGGTGCCGTCGGCCTGCACGCCGTAGCCCGCTGCCGAGCCGGCGACGTGCGTGCCGTGGCCGGAGTTGTCGGACGTGTAGACCGAGTCGATCGGGTTCGTGTCCTCGGTCGGCGTCAGCGTCGCGCCGGGGAGCTCCGAGGCGGGGTCCGCGTCGTACAGCGGGCCGGCGAAGTCGTGCCCGCCGAGGAACTTGGCGGGGTCGTACAGGCCCTCGGGGACCGGCTGCGTGCCGTCCTCGCCGTAGGCGGCGGCGTAGGCCTCGAGCGTGCCGGGACCCCCGAAGTCTGCGTGGGTGTAGTCCAGGCCGGTGTCGATGATGCCGATGCGGATGCCGTCGCCGGTCTCACCGGTGTCCTGCCACACCTGCAGCGCCCGCGTGAAGGCGTCGGTGGAGGAGTTGTCGGCGGTCTTGGTCGTGACGCGGTACACGGCGACGACGTCGTCCGAGCCCGCGAGCGCCCGCACCTGGGCGGCGTCGCCCGTGACGAGGGCGCCGGACACGAGGTTCGACAGGGTGGCGATGCGCTGGGGCTCGACGGCGGCGGCGCGCGCGGCGGGGTCGGCCTCGGCGGGGACGACGGCCTCGGCGACCTGCTCGACCTGCGCGGTCGCCTCCTGCACGGCGGCGGCGTCGCCCCCGTCCTCGGCGACGTCGAGGCCGGACGGGGTGTCGAGCTGCACGAAGGCGGTGACCGTGCCGTCCGCCTCGGCGAGCCCGGAGCTGACCTTGTCCTCGGTGCCCGCCAGCACGTCGTCCGACGCGACGGGGTCGCCGGCACCGGTGGCGAGCCCGCTGGGCGACAGGGGCGCCGGCGGGGACGCGGCACCCGGGCCGCCGGCGGTGGCGACACCCCCGGCCCCGATGGTGGTGGTGGCGGCGAGCGCCAGGACGGTCAACGAGGCACGGAGCGAGCGACGCGTCATGCGGGGATCCGATCTAGGGCGAGGGCCAGACGTCACCGCGTCGTGACAGAGGGTCACGGTGGTGGTGACAGGAGGCACACGCTACAAACTTCTGGGCGATTCGTCACGGTTTCCCCACACATTGGTCGCTCAGCGCGCGCACAGCCGTCGCTAGGATGGGTGACCTGGGCCACATCGCGCGTGCTCACGGCCTCGGTCGGCACCTGGGCGCCCTGAGGACCACGGCTGTGCGGATCTCGTGAAGATCGCGCGGCCCCATCGTCACGGGATCTTCGCGTCCCTGTCGCGTCACCCTTGAACGGCCCCGCGGTCCGTTGCCTAACCTCGTGCCCCGTGAGTGACCGCATGCCCGCCCCGCGGAGCGCCTCCCGGGGACGGCATGCCGCCCCGCGCGGCGCATCCGAGCCGGCCTTCGCGACGACACCCACGCCCCCTGCACGGGAGGCGGGCGTCGGCGCGCCCGCCGGTCGGCCCGACGCCGCCACCGTCGCCCCCGCGACGGCCGAGCCCGCGTCGACCGCGACGACCCCGACCGAAGGTGCAGCTACCCGCCCCGTGACGTCCTCGCCCTCCACCCCCACCCCCGCGCTCCCCGACACCACCTCCGCGCTCCCCGGCACCCGCAGGCCCGACGCCGGCACCGCCGCGACGGCGCGTGCCCACGGCCGCCGCGCCGCCGGCCCCGCCGACGAGCGCCCCGCGGACGCCCCGCGCCGGTCCGCCCCCGCGGGCCGCCGCGCCGCCGCCCCCGGCGGCCGTCGCGTGGCGGGAGCCCGCCGACCGGCGCGGCTCCCACCGCGCCGAGGGGCGCCCCTCCGTGCGCACCCCCGCCCGCGGCGTCCCGGTCCCCGCGACCCTGGCGACCGCGGACGCCCCGGTGAACCGTGCCGAGCGCCGGCGGCGGCGCGCCCCGCGCCGGTCCGCGACCCGCGTGGCGCAGGGCGCCGTCGCGGTCGGCCTCGCGTTCGGCGTGGGCGGCTTCGCGATCGCCCCGGCCGCCGTCGAGCGGGCCGCGGCCGGAGCCGCGCGCGCCGCCACCACGGGCCCGACGCAGGACGCGTCCGTCACCGAGCCGGCCGCGACCCTCGAGCCGGAGGTCGTCGAGGAGCGCCAGGCGGCCGTCGTCCTGGCGAGCACCACCGCGCAGCAGGCCGACACCGCGAAGGCCGACGCCGTGGCCTCCGCCGTGCCGACCGACGCCGTCGCCGCGCTCAGCACCGCGGTCGCCGAGCTCGACACGCTCATCGCCGCGACGCAGTCCGAGCAGCCCGCGCTCCGGGCGCTGCAGCCGGCGGACCCGCCCGCGCCGGTGCTGTCCGGTGACGTGCTGGCCCAGGCCGTCGAGGTCGCCGGCGCCGCGGGTCAGGCCGACGCCGCCGCGTCCGCGGGAGCGGTGACGACGTCGGACGACGCCGCGGCGCCCGAGCCGACCGCCGAGGTCTCCGAGCCCGCCGTCGCCGCGGAGGACCCCGAGGACCCGGCCGCCGCGCGCCTCACCGCCGCGGTCGAGCGGGTCGCGACGCTGACCGCCGAGCTGCAGGTCGTCACGCAGCAGACGCAGGAGGCCGCGGCCGCAGCGGCCGCCGCCGCGGAGGCCGCCCGCAAGGAGGCCCAGCGCACGTCGCTCGACAGCTACGACAACGGGCAGATCCCCGCGTCGGCGCTGTGCGACCTCGGGTTCGCCCCGGGTCAGCAGCTGCGCTGCGACGCGGCCGAGGGCCTCGAGCGGCTCAACACCGCCTTCACCGCCCAGTTCGGCACCAACCTCGTGATCACCGACTCCTACCGGTCGTACGGCCAGCAGGTGGCGTGCCGCCGCCAGAAGGGCAGCCTGTGCGCGACGCCGGGCACGTCCAACCACGGCAACGGCACGGCGATCGACCTCGGCGGCAACGCCTACTCGTTCGGCACGGAGCAGCACGACTGGATGCTGGCGCACGCCGAGGAGTACGGCTGGACGCTGCCGGACTGGGCGCGCGCGTCCGGGTCGAAGCCGGAGCCGTGGCACTGGGAGTTCGTGGGCTGAGGCGCGTGCGCGGGTGCCCGGCGCGACCTACGGTGGGTCGCGCGGGCGGCCGGCCGGTCGCCCTCCCGTACCCGTGAGGAGCCCCGACATGCCCACACGCACCGCACGCACCGCCTGGAACGGCACCCTCAACGAGGGCGGCGGCCAGGTGGAGCTCAGCAGCTCGAAGGTCGGCACCTACGACGTGTCGTTCCCGAAGCGCGCGGCCGAGGACGCCGGCGGCACCACCAGCCCCGAGGAGCTGATCGCCGCCGCCCACTCGTCCTGCTTCGCGATGCAGCTCTCGGCGCTGATCGGTGAGGCGGGCGGCACCCCGGAGTCGCTCGAGGTCACGGCGGACGTCACCCTCGGCCCGGACCCCGCCGGGGGCTTCCGGATCACCGGCATCGCCCTGAAGGTGCGCGGCGAGGTGTCCGGCCTGGACGAGGCGGGGTTCCTGCAGGCCGCGCATGACGCGAAGGCGACCTGCCCGGTGAGCAAGGCGCTCACCGGCACCGAGATCACGCTGGACGCCGCGCTCGACTGAGCGACGCCGTCGACGACGCCCCCGCGGACCCGGTCCGGCGGGGGCGTCGTCGTCCCCGGGGACGTCGCGCCCGCCCCGCCCGGGTGCTGGACGTCCCGGCCGACCCGCGCCGGGCCGGTGCGAGACTGGGGCGCGTGTCGACCGCCACGTCCCTCCCTCCGGGCGCCGCGCCGCGCGCCGACGCCGCCGCCGAGGCCGCCGAGCTCGTCCGGGCCCTGCGCTCCGCGGTCGCCGGCGGCGTGGACGACTCCTCCCGGCGCCGCGCCGAGTACTCCACGGACGCGTCGAACTACCGGGTCGTCCCGTCCGTCGTCGTGTTCCCCCGCGACGTCGACGACGCCCTCGCGGCGCTGGAGGTCGCGCGGGGTCTCGGCGTCCCGGTGACGTCGCGCGGCGGCGGCACCTCGGTGGCCGGCAACGCGGTGGGCACCGGCGTGGTGCTCGACTGGTCCCGGCACGTCAACCGGGTGCTGGACGTCGACCCGGGCACCGCGACCGCGCGCGTCGAGCCGGGCGTCGTCATGGCGATGCTGCAGAAGGCCGCCGCCCCGCACGGCCTGCGGTTCGGCCCGGACCCCTCGACGCAGGCCCGCGCGACGCTCGGCGGGATGATCGGGAACAACGCGTGCGGGCCGCGCGCGGTGGCCTACGGGCGCACCGCGGACAACGTGCTGGAGCTCGACGTCGTGGACGGCCGGGGCCGCCGGTTCACCGCCGGCAAGGGCCTGGACCCGGTCCCGGGGCTGGACGAGCTGGTCCGCGCCGAGATGGCCACGCTGCGCACGGAGCTCGGGCGGTTCGGCCGCCAGGTCTCCGGCTACTCCCTGGAGCACCTGCTGCCCGAGCGCGGCGCCGACCTCGCCAAGGCCCTCGTGGGGACCGAGGGCACCGTCGTGACGCTGCTCGGCGCGACCGTCCGGCTGGTGCCGGTGTCCGCCGCGCCGGTGCTGGTCGTGCTCGGCTACCCCGACATGGCGACCGCCGCGGACGCCGTGCCCGCGCTGCTCGCGCACGCGCCGCTCGCGATCGAGGGCATGGACGCCCGCCTGGTCGACGTGGTCCGGCGGGTCAAGGGCGCCGCAGCGGTGCCGCCGCTGCCCGAGGGCGCCGGCTGGATGATGGTCGAGGTCGGCGGGGACACGCTCGACGAGGCGCTGGAGCGGGCGCGCGCCCTCGCGGCGGACGCCGGCACGCGCGCGGTCGGCGTCTTCCCGCCCGGGCCCGAGGCCGCCGCCATGTGGCGCATCCGCGAGGACGGCGCCGGGCTCGGCGGGCGCACCCCGTCGGGCGAGCAGGCGTGGCCCGGGTTCGAGGACTCTGCGGTGCCGCCCGAGCGGCTCGGGGCGTACCTGCGCGAGCTCGAGGCCCTGATGGCGAGCCACGGCGTGGACGGCCTCGCGTACGGGCACTTCGGCGACGGCTGCGTGCACCTGCGCCTGGACGTGCCGATGGAGCGGTCCGGCGACCCCCTGCGCGCCTTCATGACCGACGCGGCGCACCTCGTCGCCGCCCACGGCGGGTCGCTGTCGGGGGAGCACGGCGACGGCCGGGCGCGCTCCGAGCTGCTGCCCGTCATGTACTCCGAGCAGGCGCTGGCGGCGTTCGGCGCGTTCAAGGACCTGCTCGACCCCGATGACCTGCTCAACCCCGGCGTGCTGGTGCGCCCCCGCCCGCTGGACGCCGACCTGCGCCGGCCGCACGCCCGCCCGATCCCCGCCGGGCACGGCGGCTTCGCGTACGCGCACGACCACGGGGACTTCACCACCGCGGTGCACCGCTGCGTCGGCGTCGGCAAGTGCCGCGCCGACTCCTCGGCCACCGGCGGGTTCATGTGCCCCTCGTACCTGGCCACCAAGGACGAGAAGGACTCCACGCGCGGTCGCGCCCGGGTCCTGCAGGAGATGGCGAACGGGTCGCTGGTGTCCCGCGGCTGGTCCTCGCCGGAGGTGCACGACGTCCTCGACCTGTGCCTGTCGTGCAAGGCCTGCTCGTCCGACTGCCCCGCGGGCGTGGACATGGCCCAGTACAAGGCGGAGGTGCTGCACCGCACGTACCGCGGCCGGCTCCGCCCGGTGAACCACTACGTGCTCGGCTGGCTGCCCCGCTGGACCCGGCTCGTCACCGGCGTGCCCGGCCTCGCACGGCTGAGCAACGCGGTGCTGGGCGTGCGGCCGCTGGCGAAGGTCGTGCTCCGGCTCGGCGGCATGGACACCCGCCGGAAGATGGTCGACTTCGCCCCCGCGCCGTTCCGGTCGCGGGTGCGCCGCGGCGAGGTCGACGTGCGCCGCGGGGGAGCGCCGTCGACCGCGGGCGGGACGTCGCTGTCGGTGACCGGCACCTCGGGCCGGCCCCCGGTCCTGCTGTGGACCGACTCGTTCAGCGACGCGCTCGCGCCGTCGATCCCCGTCGCCGCCGTGCGGGTGCTCCGGGCCGCGGGCTACGAGGTCCTGGTCCCGGAGCACGACGCCTGCTGCGGCCTCACCTGGATCTCCACCGGGCAGCTCGACGGGGCCCGCAAGCGGCTCACGCACCTGCTCGAGGTGCTGGGCCCGTACGCCGTCAACGGCGTGCCGATCGTCGGGCTCGAGCCGTCCTGCACCGCCGTGCTGCGCTCCGACCTGCTCGACCTGCTCCCCGACGACCCGCGGGCCGTCGCGGTCGCCCGTGCGACGCGGACGCTCGCCGAGCTGCTGACCGCTCCGTCGCCGGTCGGCCCCGGCGACCGGTGGGAGCTCCCGGACCTGTCCGACGTCACCGCGGTCGTGCAGCCGCACTGCCACCACCACGCGGTCATGACCTACACCGCGGACCGGACGCTCCTGTCCGAGGCCGGGGCGTCGTTCTCGACCCTCGCGGGCTGCTGCGGCCTCGCCGGGAACTTCGGCATGGAGGCCGGGCACTACGACGTGTCCGTGCAGGTCGCCGAGCACGCCCTGCTGCCCGCGCTGCGCGAGGCCGCCCCGGGGGACGTGCTGCTCGCCGACGGGTACTCCTGCCGGACGCAGGCCGACCAGCTCGCCGGCGTGCAGGGCGTGCACCTCGCGGAGCTGCTCGCGTCGCACCTGCCCGGGGCGCCGCGCGACTGACGGGCCACCGGATCGGCGCCCGGGGCCACCGAGGAGCCGCTCACCGGCGGATTTGGGCCCCCGGCGCGCGTGCCGTAGTCTGGTCGCTGCCCAAGACCGCAGGTCGTCGGCTCCCGTGCTCTCCCCGCTTCCGTGGGGTGCGTCCGAGAGCCGCCCGAAGTCCCGCTCCGGCGGAGGCCCGCGCAGGTTTCGAAGTTCGATGGTCGTGCGTGAAGACGTGCGTGCTGCGAGCCCCGGCCTGCGCCGGGGCTCTTTCGCGTTCGGGGTCGAGGACGACGCCCTGCGGCACCACCATCGGAAGGATCGACATGGCGAGGCCGGACAAGGCAGCCGCAGTCGCCGAGCTCACGGACCAGTTCCGTGACTCGAACGCGGCCGTGCTGACCGAGTACCGCGGGCTCACCGTCGCGCAGCTCAAGTCGCTGCGTCGGTCGCTCAGCGGCAACGCGAACTACGCCGTGGTGAAGAACACGCTGACCGCGATCGCGGCCAAGGAAGCCGGCATCGAGGGGATCGCGGACGAGCTCAAGGGCCCGTCCGCCATCGCCTTCGTCACCGGTGACCCGGTCGAGGCCGCCAAGGGTCTGCGGGACTTCGCTCGCGCGAACCCCGCGCTGGTCATCAAGGGTGGTGTCCTCGACGGACGCGCCCTGACCGCCGCGGACGTCACCAAGCTCGCGGACCTCGAGTCCCGCGAGGTCCTGCTGGCCAAGGCCGCCGGTGCGATGAAGGCCAAGCTGTTCCAGACGGCTTACCTCTTCACCGCGCCCGCGTCGAAGGCCGTGCGCACCGTCGAGGCTCTCCGCGCCCAGCAGGAGACCGCCGACACCGCTGCCTGAGCCGACCAGGCTCAGCCGCCCCACACCCTGCCCCTGCCGGTCGCCGTGACCGGAGGGGATCGAGACGGAAGGAACCGCCACCATGGCGAAGCTCACCACCGACGAGCTCATCTCCGCGTTCAAGGAGCTCACCCTCATCGAGCTCTCCGAGTTCGTGAAGGCGTTCGAGGAGACCTTCGAGGTCACCGCTGCGGCCCCGGCCGCCGTCGCCGTCGCCCCCGCGGCCGGCGGTGCCGGTGCGGACGCCCCGGCCGAGGAGGAGAAGGACGAGTTCGACGTCATCCTCGAGGCCGCCGGCGACAAGAAGATCCAGGTCATCAAGGAGGTGCGCGGCCTCACCTCGCTCGGTCTGAAGGAGGCCAAGGACCTCGTCGACGGCGCGCCGAAGCCGGTCCTGGAGAACGTCAACAAGGAGACCGCGGACAAGGCCAAGGCCGCCCTCGAGGGCGCCGGCGCCACCGTCACCCTCAAGTGACCCGCCCCGGGGGCCCGGCGCTCACGCGCTAGGCCGCCCGGACGCTCCACGAAGGCCCGCACTCCCCCGGGGGTGCGGGCCTTCGTCGCGCCCGCCCGGCGCGCCGCCCGCGCCCTCTGCACGAGACTGCGCCCTCTGCACGAGACCGCGCCCTCTGCACGAGACTGCGCCCTCTGCAGAGGGCGCGGTCCCGGCTACCGGGCGCACTCCGCGGCGCCGGTGATCCGTGTCGCCGCACGGGCCGACGTCCCCGCCGAGGGCGCACGCGCCGCGCCCTTGCCGCCACGCCGTGCGGCGGCGCTCGACGCGCCCCGTGCGCGGTCGCCCCAGGACGCGACCGGACGTGGGCGGCGTTGCAGCGTCCGGACCCCGCGACGTGGCCGGGTCCCCGGCGGGTGTGGCGCACGTCCCATACCACGGCCGTTGGACTTGCCGCCACATTCGTACTACGCTAGCGCTTTGCGCTGGCCTGTGCCCGCGACCCCGTATAACCCGCGCTCACCAGCATCGTAGTACGCGATGCCCGGAGGCCCGAGGCCGGGGGGTCGCGAACCGCCGGGCACGGCGCAGGGAACTCGATCTGCTGGGAAGGACCCCTCTTGGCTGCCTCGCGCACCTCCTCCGCAACGTCCGAAGCCATCGCGAACCGCACCGCATCCCGCCGCCTCTCCTTCGCCCGGATCGACGAGCCGCTGGAGGTCCCCGACCTCCTCGGCCTGCAGACGGAGAGCTTCGACTGGCTGCTGGGCAACGAGAAGTGGCAGGCCCGGGTCGCCGCCGCTCTCGAGACCGGTCGCCAGGACGTACCGGAGACCGCTGGACTGGAGGAGATCTTCGAGGAGATCTCCCCCATCGAGGACTTCGGCGGCACCATGTCGCTGTCGTTCCGCGAGCACCGTTTCGAGCCGCCGAAGTACACGGCCGACGAGTGCAAGGAGAAGGACTTCACCTACGCGGCGCCGCTGTTCGTCACCGCGGAGTTCGTGAACTACACCACCGGTGAGATCAAGAGCCAGACGGTCTTCATGGGCGACTTCCCGCTCATGAGCGAGCGCGGCACCTTCATCATCAACGGCACCGAGCGCGTCGTCGTCTCGCAGCTGGTCCGTTCGCCGGGCGTGTACTTCGAGCGCACCGCCGACAAGACGTCCGACAAGGACATCTTCACGGTCAAGATGATCCCGAGCCGCGGTGCGTGGCTGGAGTTCGAGATCGACAAGCGCGACAACGTCGGCGTCCGCGTCGACCGCAAGCGCAAGCAGAACGCCACCGTGCTGCTCAAGGCCCTCGGCATGACCGAGTCGGAGATCCGCGAGGAGTTCGCGCAGTTCCCGGCCGTCATCGACACCCTGGAGAAGGACCACGTCCAGACCCAGGACGAGGCGCTGCTCGACCTGTACCGCAAGATCCGCCCGGGCGAGCCGCCGACGGTCGAGGCCGGCCGCGCGCTGATCGAGAACTTCTACTTCAACCCGAAGCGCTACGACCTCGCGAAGGTCGGCCGCTACAAGGTGAACAAGAAGCTCGGCATCGACGTGCCCCTGGCCGACTCGGTGCTGTCCAAGGACGACATCGTCGCCGCGATCAAGTACATGGCCGCGCTGCACGCCGACGTGACGACCCTCCCGGGCCGCCGCAACGGCGAGGCGATCGAGGTCCGCGTCGAGACCGACGACATCGACCACTTCGGCAACCGCCGCATCCGCGCGGTGGGCGAGCTCATCCAGAACCAGGTCCGCACGGGCCTGTCCCGGATGGAGCGCGTCGTGCGCGAGCGCATGACGACGCAGGACGTCGAGGCGATCACGCCGCAGACCCTGATCAACATCCGCCCCGTCGTGGCCTCCATCAAGGAGTTCTTCGGGACGAGCCAGCTGTCGCAGTTCATGGACCAGAACAACCCGCTCGCCGGCCTGACGCACAAGCGTCGTCTGTCCGCGCTGGGCCCGGGTGGTCTGTCCCGCGACCGCGCCGGCATGGAGGTCCGTGACGTCCACCCGTCGCACTACGGCCGCATGTGCCCGATCGAGACCCCTGAGGGCCCGAACATCGGCCTCATCGGCTCGCTCGCGACGTTCGGGCGGATCAACCCGTTCGGCTTCGTCGAGACCCCGTACCGCAAGGTCGAGAACGGTCGCGTCACCGACGAGGTGCACTACCTCACCGCCGACGACGAGGACCGCTACGTCATCGCCCAGGCCAACGCGGCCGTGCGCGAGGACGGCCGGTTCGCCGAGGACACGGTCCTGGTCCGCGTCAAGGGTGGCGACACCGAGGACGTCGCGGCCGAGGTCGTCGACTACATCGACGTCTCGCCGCGCCAGATGGTGTCGGTCGGTACCGCGCTGATCCCGTTCCTCGAGCACGACGACGCCAACCGCGCCCTCATGGGTGCGAACATGCAGCGCCAGGCCGTGCCGCTTGTCCGCTCCGAGGCGCCGCTCGTCGGCACCGGCATGGAGTGGCGCGCGGCGGTCGACGCCGGTGACGTCATCGTCGCCACGAAGCCCGGTGTGGTCACCGAGGTGTCGGCGGACCTCATCACGGTCGCGAACGACGACGCCACGACGACCACGTACCGCGCGGCGAAGTTCCGCCGCTCGAACCAGGGCACGAGCTACAACCAGCGCGTCCTGGTCGACCAGGGCCAGCGGGTCGAGGTCGGCTCGGTGCTCGCGGACGGCCCGGCGACGGACGAGGGGGAGCTCGCGCTCGGCCGCAACCTGCTGGTCGCGTTCATGTCGTGGGAGGGCCACAACTACGAGGACGCGATCATCCTGTCGCAGCGCCTCGTGCAGGACGACGTCCTGTCCTCGATCCACATCGAGGAGCACGAGGTCGACGCGCGCGACACCAAGCTCGGCCCGGAGGAGATCACGCGGGACATCCCGAACGTCTCCGAGGACGTCCTGGCGGACCTGGACGAGCGCGGCATCATCCGCATCGGTGCCGAGGTCGCGGCCGGCGACGTGCTGGTCGGCAAGGTCACCCCGAAGGGCGAGACCGAGCTGACCCCGGAGGAGCGCCTGCTGCGCGCGATCTTCGGCGAGAAGGCCCGCGAGGTCCGCGACACGTCGCTCAAGGTCCCGCACGGCGAGTCCGGCACGGTCATCGAGGTGCGCACGTTCAACCGCGAGGACGGCGACGAGCTGCCCGCCGGCGTGAACGAGCTCGTCCGGGTGTACATCGCCCAGCGCCGCAAGATCACGGACGGCGACAAGCTCGCCGGCCGTCACGGCAACAAGGGCGTCATCTCGAAGATCCTGCCCGTCGAGGACATGCCGTTCCTCCCGGACGGCACGCCGGTCGACATCGTCCTGAACCCGATGGGTGTCCCGGGGCGCATGAACGTCGGCCAGGTCCTGGAGGTCCACCTCGGGTGGATCGCCAAGCAGGGCTGGAACGTCGAGCTGGCCGAGGGCGACCTCTCCTGGATCGACGAGGTCCCGGAGATCGCCAAGTCCTCGACCCCGGGCAACCCGGTCGCGACGCCGGTGTTCGACGGCGTGCCGGAGGAGACCCTCACCGGTCTGCTCGGCTCGACGCTGCCGAACCGCGACGGCGAGCGCATGGTCGGCGTCGACGGCAAGGCGCGGCTCTTCGACGGCCGCTCCGGCGAGCCGTTCCCCGAGCCGGTGGCCGTGGGCTACATGTACATCCTCAAGCTGCACCACCTGGTGGACGACAAGATCCACGCCCGGTCGACCGGCCCGTACTCGATGATCACGCAGCAGCCGCTGGGTGGTAAGGCGCAGTTCGGTGGCCAGCGGTTCGGCGAGATGGAGGTGTGGGCCCTCGAGGCGTACGGCGCCGCCTACACGCTGCAGGAGCTCCTGACCATCAAGTCGGACGACATCCCGGGCCGCGTCAAGGTGTACGAGGCGATCGTCAAGGGGGAGAACATCCCCGACTCGGGCATCCCGGAGTCGTTCAAGGTGCTCCTCAAGGAGATGCAGTCGCTCTGCCTGAACGTGGAGGTGCTGTCCTCGGACGGCGTGTCCATCGACATGCGCGAGAACGACGACGAGGTGTACCGCGCCGCCGAGGAGCTGGGCATCGACCTGTCCCGGCGCCCGAACGCCGCCAGCTCCATCGACGAGATCTGACGCCGAGCGTCCGCCGGCCCTGCGCTCCCCGGAGCGATGGGCCGGCGGGCCGCCCGCACCCCTTGCACCATTCCGTTCCGCCGGACCGCGTACCGCGAGAACCGGCAAGCGAAGGAAGTAGGACCCCTTGCTCGACGTCAACGTCTTCGACGAGCTGCGTATCGGCCTGGCCTCGGCCGACGACATCCGTGCCTGGTCGCACGGTGAGGTGAAGAAGCCCGAGACCATCAACTACCGGACTCTCAAGCCTGAGAAGGACGGCCTGTTCTGCGAGAAGATCTTCGGTCCCACCCGGGACTGGGAGTGCTACTGCGGCAAGTACAAGCGCGTGCGCTTCAAGGGCATCATCTGCGAGCGCTGCGGCGTCGAGGTGACCCGCTCGAAGGTCCGTCGTGAGCGCATGGGCCACATCGAGCTCGCCGCGCCCGTCACGCACATCTGGTTCTTCAAGGGTGTGCCGTCGCGCCTCGGCTACCTGCTCGACCTCGCCCCGAAGGACCTGGAGAAGGTCATCTACTTCGCGGCCTACATGATCACGTGGGTCGACACCGAGGGTCGTCAGGAGGACCTCCCGAACCTCCAGAACGAGATCGACCTGGAGCGCAAGGAGATCGCGGACCGCCGCGACAACGACATCAACACCCGCGCGCAGAAGCTCGAGGCCGACCTGGCCGAGCTCGAGGCCGAGGGTGCGAAGGCCGACGCCCGCCGCAAGGTGCGCGACTCGGCCGAGCGCGAGATGGCCCAGATCCGCAAGCGTGCGGACGCGGAGATCGAGCGCCTCGACACCATCTGGGACAAGTTCAAGAACCTCAAGGTCGCGGACCTCGAGGGCGACGAGCTGCTCTACCGCCAGCTGCAGGACCGCTACGGCAACTACTTCGAGGGCTCGATGGGCGCGCAGGCGATCCAGAAGCGCCTGGAGGCCTTCGACCTGGAGGCCGAGAGCGAGAACCTGCGCGAGATCATCCGGTCGGGCAAGGGCCAGCGCAAGACCCGCGCGCTCAAGCGCCTCAAGGTCGTCAACGCGTTCCTCACCACGACGAACTCGCCGACCGGCATGGTGCTGGACGCCGTCCCGGTCATCCCGCCGGACCTGCGCCCCATGGTGCAGCTCGACGGCGGCCGGTTCGCCACGTCCGACCTGAACGACCTGTACCGCCGCGTCATCAACCGGAACAACCGCCTCAAGCGGCTCCTGGACCTGGGCGCGCCGGAGATCATCGTCAACAACGAGAAGCGGATGCTCCAGGAGGCCGTGGACTCGCTGTTCGACAACGGCCGCCGCGGCCGCCCGGTCACGGGCCCCGGCAACCGCCCGCTGAAGTCGATCTCCGACATGCTCAAGGGCAAGCAGGGCCGGTTCCGCCAGAACCTGCTCGGCAAGCGCGTCGACTACTCGGGCCGTTCGGTCATCGTCGTCGGCCCGCAGCTCAAGCTGCACCAGTGCGGTCTGCCCAAGCAGATGGCGCTCGAGCTGTTCAAGCCGTTCGTGATGAAGCGCCTGGTCGACCTGAACCACGCGCAGAACATCAAGTCGGCCAAGCGCATGGTCGAGCGCGCGCGCCCGGTCGTGTGGGACGTGCTCGAGGAGGTCATCACCGAGCACCCGGTGCTGCTGAACCGCGCGCCGACGCTGCACCGTCTGGGCATCCAGGCGTTCGAGCCGCAGCTCGTCGAGGGCAAGGCGATCCACCTGCACCCGCTCGTCTGCGGCGCGTTCAACGCCGACTTCGACGGCGACCAGATGGCCGTCCACCTGCCCCTGAGCGCGGAGGCGCAGGCCGAGGCCCGCATCCTCATGCTCTCGAGCAACAACATCCTGAAGCCGTCGGACGGCCGTCCGGTGACCATGCCGTCGCAGGACATGATCATCGGCCTGTTCCACCTGACCTCCGACAAGGAGGAGCCGGTGGGTGCCGGCCGCGCGTTCAGCTCGGTCGCCGAGGCGATCATGGCGTTCGACCAGGGCAGCCTGGACCTCAACGCGGTCGTGCGGATCCGCATGGACGGCCTGGTGTTCGCGCCGGGCACCGAGCCGGAGGGCTTCGTCGCCGACCAGCCGTTCCTGTTCGAGACCACGCTGGGTCGCGCGCTGTTCAACGAGCTGCTGCCGGTCGACTACCCGTACGAGAACGGGGTCGTCGACAAGAAGCGCCTGTCGGTCATCGTCAACGACCTGGCCGAGCGGTACCCGAAGGTCGAGGTCGCCGCGTCGCTGGACGCCCTGAAGGAGGCCGGCTTCCGCTGGGCCACCCGCTCGGGCGTCACGATCTCCATCTCGGACGTCGCTGCGCCGACGGCCAAGGCGGAGATCCTCACCGAGCACGAGGCGCGCGCGACGAAGGTGCAGGGCCAGTACGACAAGGGCCTCATCACCGACGACGAGCGTCGCCAGGAGCTCATCGAGATCTGGACGCAGGCCACCGACAAGGTCGCCAAGGCGATGCAGGAGAACTTCTCGGCGCGCAACACCGTGTTCCGCATGGTCGGCTCCGGTGCGCGAGGCAACTGGATGCAGGTCCGGCAGATCGCCGGTATGCGCGGTCTGGTGGCGAACCCGAAGGGCGAGATCATCCCCCGCCCGATCAAGGCGAACTACCGCGAGGGCCTGTCCGTCCTGGAGTACTTCATCGCGACGCACGGCGCCCGCAAGGGTCTGGCGGACACCGCTCTGCGGACCGCCGACTCGGGCTACCTGACCCGTCGTCTGGTGGACGTCTCGCAGGACGTCATCGTCCGCGAGGAGGACTGCGGCACCGAGCGCGGCCTGACGATGCCGATCGGCGTCAAGGCGGCGGACGGCACGCTGCGCCGGCACGACAAGGTCGAGACCTCGGTGTTCTCCCGCACCCTGGCGACCGACGCCGAGATCGACGGCGAGGTCATCGGGCACGCGGGTGAGGACATCGGCGACGTGCTGCTGGACCGCCTGCTGGCGGCCGGTGTCGAGTCGCTGAAGGTCCGCTCCGTGCTGACCTGCGAGTCGCGCGTCGGCACCTGCGCGAAGTGCTACGGCCGTTCGCTGGCCACCGGCAAGCTCGTCGACATCGGCGAGGCCGTCGGCATCATCGCGGCCCAGTCGATCGGTGAGCCCGGCACCCAGCTGACGATGCGTACCTTCCACACCGGTGGTGTCGCGTCGGCGGAGGACATCACGCAGGGTCTGCCGCGTGTCCAGGAGCTCTTCGAGGCCCGCACCCCCAAGGGTGAGAGCCCGATCGCGGAGTTCTCCGGCCGGATCACGATCGACGAGGCGGACCGCACGCGCCGCATCGTCCTCACCCCGGACGACGGCTCCGAGGAGATCGCCTACCCGATCACCAAGCGCTCGCGCCTGCTGGTCAGCGACGGCGACCACGTCGAGGTCGGCACGCAGCTCGTGCAGGGTGCGGTGGACCCGAAGAAGGTCCTGCGCATCCTCGGCCCCCGCGCCACCCAGAAGCACCTGGTGGACGAGGTCCAGGAGGTCTACAACTCCCAGGGCGTGGACATCCACGACAAGCACATCGAGGTCATCGTGCGGCAGATGCTGCGTCGCGTGACCGTGCTGGACTCCGGGGACACGGGCCTCCTGCCGGGCGAGCTCGCCGAGCGCGGCCGGTTCGAGGACTTCAACCGCCGTGCGGTCGCCGAGGGTGGCCAGCCGGCCTCGGGCCGTCCGGAGCTGATGGGCATCACGAAGGCGTCGCTCGCGACGGACTCGTGGCTGTCGGCGGCGTCCTTCCAGGAGACGACGCGCGTCCTCACCGAGGCCGCGATGTCGGGCCGCTCCGACCCGCTGCTGGGCCTGAAGGAGAACGTGATCCTCGGCAAGCTGATCCCCGCCGGCACCGGTCTTCCCCGGTACCACGAGGTGTCGGTCGAGCCCACCGAGGAGGCGAAGGCCGAGCTGTACCCGTCCTTCGGCTACGACGAGATCGACTTCCCCGCCCTGGGCCTCGGCTCGGGCGAGGCGATCCCGCTCGAGGACATCGACTTCGGCGACTACCGCTGACGTCGCGCCTCACCGGTCCGAGGGGGTCCGCCGTGCTCGTCACGGCGGGCCCCCTCGGCCGTGCACCGGCCGCCCGGGCCCTCCCGCCGGGAACACACGGCGGGGGAGCGACGTTGTGCTTCCTGACCGACGTGGCAGGCCGGCACCCTCAGGCTTTGACGGGTGCGCGGACCGCCGAGTAACGTTGGACACCGTGCCCGCGCCGTCGGGCCCTCGCGCGCGCTCGACTCCGAGCGCAGGGTGGTCACCCCCACCGCACCGCACCTCGACCCCGGTCTCCCGGGGGATGGTGTGCGGGACGGGACCGGGACGACACGCCCGGGTGCGGGGGTCGGTGCGGGAGGAAAGACCCACCGGGGTAGTCGCGCGACGGGCGACGATCCGGACCAAGCCGGCCGTCCAGGGTGACGGGTGCCGGTCAGACCAGACTTCCTCAACATGACGGAGACGTAGTGCCTACGATCCAGCAGCTGGTCCGCAAGGGCCGGACGCCGAAGACCAACAAGTCGAAGACGCCCGCACTGCAGGGCAGCCCGCAGCGCCGCGGCGTCTGCACCCGCGTGTACACGACCACCCCGAAGAAGCCGAACTCGGCTCTCCGCAAGGTCGCCCGCGTCAAGCTCTCCTCGGGCATCGAGGTCACGGCCTACATCCCCGGTGAGGGCCACAACCTGCAGGAGCACTCCATCGTGCTCGTCCGCGGCGGTCGCGTGAAGGACCTGCCCGGTGTCCGCTACAAGATCATCCGAGGCGCTCTGGACACCCAGGGCGTGAAGAACCGTAAGCAGGCGCGTAGCCGCTACGGCGCGAAGAAGGGCTGAACCGATGCCTCGCAAGGGTCCGGCCCCTCGGCGGCCGCTCATCGTCGACCCGGTCTACGGATCCCCGGTCGTCACCCAGCTGATCAACAAGGTCCTGCTCGACGGCAAGAAGTCCGTCGCCGAGGCCATCGTCTACGGCGCGCTCGAGGGCGTCCGTGAGAAGACCCAGGGCGACCCGGTCGTCGTCCTCAAGCGCGCGCTGGACAACGTCCGCCCGTCGCTCGAGGTGCGCTCCCGCCGTGTCGGTGGCGCGACCTACCAGGTCCCGGTCGAGGTCCGCCCCGTCCGCCAGACCACCCTCGCGCTGCGCTGGCTCACGGACTACTCCCGCGCCCGTCGCGAGAAGACCATGACCGAGCGCCTCATGAACGAGATCCTCGACGCCAGCAACGGCCTGGGCGCCGCGGTCAAGCGCCGCGAGGACATGCACAAGATGGCCGAGTCCAACAAGGCGTTCGCCCACTACCGCTGGTGATCCCAGCGGGACCGGCGGACCCGAGCCAACTGAAGGGCTGAACCTGTGGCACTGGACGTGCTGACGGACCTCAACAAGGTCCGCAACATCGGCATCATGGCGCACATCGATGCCGGCAAGACCACGACGACCGAGCGGATCCTGTACTACACGGGCGTCAACTACAAGATCGGCGAGACCCACGACGGTGCGTCGACCACGGACTGGATGGAGCAGGAGCAGGAGCGTGGCATCACGATCACGTCTGCTGCTGTGACCGCCTTCTGGAACAAGGGCAAGTCGAACGAGACGCAGATCAACGTCATCGACACGCCCGGTCACGTCGACTTCACCGTCGAGGTGGAGCGTTCGCTGCGCGTGCTCGACGGCGCGGTCGCGGTGTTCGACGGCAAGGAGGGCGTGGAGCCCCAGTCGGAGACCGTCTGGCGCCAGGCCGACAAGTACGAGGTCCCCCGCATCTGCTTCGTCAACAAGATGGACAAGCTCGGCGCGGACTTCTACTTCACGGTCGACACCATCGTGAACCGCCTCAAGGCCAAGCCGCTGGTCATCCAGCTGCCGATCGGCTCCGAGAACGACTTCATCGGCGTCGTCGACCTGGTCGAGATGCGCGCGCTCGTGTGGCGTGGCGAGACCGAGATGGGCGCGAAGTACGAGGTCGAGGAGATCCCGGCCGACCTCCTGGAGCGGGCCGAGCAGTTCCGCAGCGAGCTGCTCGAGGCCGTCGCCGAGACCGACGACGACCTGCTCGAGAAGTTCCTGGGCGGTGAGGAGCTCACGGTCGCCGAGATCAAGTCCGGCATCCGCAAGCTCACCATCTCCGGCGAGGCGTTCCCGGTCCTGTGCGGCTCGGCGTTCAAGAACAAGGGCGTCCAGCCCATGCTCGACGCCGTCGTCGACTTCCTCCCGTCGCCCCTCGACGTCCCGGCCATCCAGGGCCACGACGTCAAGGACGAAGAGGTCGTCATCGAGCGCCACCCGGACGCCTCCGAGCCGTTCTCGGCCCTGGCGTTCAAGATCGCCGCGCACCCGTTCTTCGGCAAGCTCACCTTCATCCGCGTGTACTCGGGGAAGGTCGTGCAGGGCGCCCAGGTGCTCAACGCGACCAAGGGCAAGAAGGAGCGCATCGGGAAGATCTTCCAGATGCACGCCAACAAGGAGAACCCGGTCGACGAGGCCACGGCGGGCCACATCTACGCGTTCATCGGCCTGAAGGACGTCACCACCGGTGACACCCTCTGCGCCCTCGACGCGCCGGTGGTCCTGGAGTCCATGACCTTCCCGGAGCCCGTCATCGACGTGGCGATCGAGCCGAAGACCAAGGGCGACCAGGAGAAGCTCTCCACGGCGATCCAGAAGCTCGCCGAGGAGGACCCGACCTTCCGCGTCCGCCTGGACGAGGAGACCGGCCAGACCGTCATCGGCGGCATGGGCGAGCTCCACCTCGACATCCTCGTCGACCGCATGCGTCGCGAGTTCAAGGTCGAGGCGAACGTCGGCAAGCCGCAGGTGGCGTACCGCGAGACGATCCGCCGCAAGGTGGAGAAGATCGACTACACCCACAAGAAGCAGACCGGTGGGTCGGGCCAGTTCGCGAAGGTGCAGATGACCTTCGAGCCGCTGGAGTCCGAGGACGGCGCGCTGTACGCGTTCGAGAACGCGGTCACCGGTGGCCGCGTGCCGCGCGAGTACATCCCGTCGGTCGACCAGGGCATCCAGAGCGCCATGCAGCTCGGTGTGCTGGCCGGCTTCCCGCTGGTCGGCATCAAGGCCACGCTGCTCGACGGTGCCGCGCACGACGTCGACTCGTCCGAGATGGCGTTCAAGATCGCCGGCTCCATGATCCTCAAGGAGGCAGTCCGCAAGGCGGACCCGGTCCTCCTCGAGCCGATCATGGCGGTCGAGGTCCGGACGCCCGAGGACTACATGGGCGACGTGATCGGCGACATCAACTCGCGGCGCGGCATGATCCAGTCCATGGAGGACGCGACGGGCGTGAAGGTGATCCGCGCCCAGGTCCCCCTCTCCGAGATGTTCGGGTACGTCGGTGACCTGCGGTCGAAGACCCAGGGTCGCGCTGTGTACTCGATGCAGTTCGACAGCTACGCCGAGGTGCCTCGGAATGTTGCCGACGAGATCATCAAGAAGACCCGGGGCGAGTAGTCCCACAGGTCGAACCGAGTACGACCAATCAACCCGACCCGTAGGACCGCACGTCCGCAGGGGCACTGAGCCCCTGCATCGTTCGGCAATCTCTACACCAGAGTCCTGAGGAGGACCCAGTGGGCAAGGCGAAGTTCGAGCGGACCAAGCCGCACGTCAACATCGGGACCATCGGTCACGTCGACCACGGCAAGACGACGCTGACTGCTGCGATCTCGAAGGTGCTGCACGACAAGTACCCCGACCTGAACCCCTTCACGCCTTTCGACGAGATCGACAAGGCGCCCGAGGAGAAGCAGCGCGGCATCACGATCAACATCGCGCACGTCGAGTACCAGACGGAGAAGCGTCACTACGCTCACGTCGACGCGCCGGGTCACGCCGACTACATCAAGAACATGATCACGGGTGCGGCGCAGATGGACGGCGCCATCCTCGTGGTCGCCGCCACCGACGGCCCGATGGCCCAGACGCGTGAGCACGTCCTGCTCGCCCGTCAGGTCGGCGTGCCGTACCTGCTCGTGGCGCTCAACAAGTCCGACATGGTCGACGACGAGGAGATCCTCGAGCTCGTCGAGATGGAGGTCCGCGAGCTGCTGTCGTCGCAGGGCTTCGACGGTGACGAGGCGCCGGTCATCCGCGTCTCCGGCCTGAAGGCGCTCGAGGGCGACCCGGAGTGGGTCAAGTCCGTCGAGGACCTGCTGGACGCCGTGGACGAGTCCGTGCCGGAGCCGGTGCGTGACATGGACAAGCCGTTCCTCATGCCGATCGAGGACGTCTTCACGATCACCGGTCGTGGCACCGTCGTCACCGGCAAGGTCGACCGCGGCAAGCTGCAGATCAACTCCGAGGTCGAGATCGTCGGCATCCGCCCGGCGCAGAAGACCACGGTCACCGGCATCGAGATGTTCCACAAGCAGATGGACGAGGCGTGGGCCGGCGAGAACTGCGGCCTCCTGCTCCGCGGCACCAAGCGTGAGGACGTCGAGCGCGGCCAGGTCGTCGTGAAGCCGGGCTCGATCACGCCGCACACCGAGTTCGAGGGCCAGGTCTACATCCTGGCCAAGGACGAGGGCGGGCGTCACAACCCGTTCTACTCGAACTACCGTCCGCAGTTCTACTTCCGGACGACCGACGTCACCGGCGTCATCACGCTGCCCGAGGGCACCGAGATGGTCATGCCGGGCGACAACACGGAGATCTCCGTGACGCTGATCCAGCCCATCGCGATGGAGGAGGGCCTCGGCTTCGCCATCCGCGAGGGCGGCCGCACCGTCGGCTCGGGCCGCGTCACCAAGATCGTCAAGTGATCTGACCCCTTCGGGGGACTGATCGACCGGGAGGGCCCGGGTGCTTCGGCACCCGGGCCCTTCTGCGTGCCCGCGCGGCTCGCCGCGGGCGAGATCCGTCAGTGGCTGTCGCCGTACCCCGACGAGCCGTCGCCGTCCAGGTCGGTGCACAGCCCGTGCGCCTCGTCGCTCCCGGCCGACGCCCACTCGGCGACGCAGTCGGCGTACCCCGCGATGTGCCGGAACGTCTCGTCCACCGTGGCGTCGGTGCAGTCCGGGTCGCCGCCGGCCGGGTCGCACGGGTCGCCTGGGGCGGGCGTGGACGGTGCGGAGGGGGTGTCGTCGGTGACGGCCGGTGCCGGGCTGGGGGAGTCGACCCGCTCCGCTGCGGGGGCAGGCGCGGACGTCTCGTCGGCATCGGGCTGACCGGTGCACCCGGCCAGGGCGAGCGACAGGGACGCGCCGACGGCGGCGCCGGCGAGCCAGCGGCGGGTGCGCTCGGAAGGTGTCGTCATGTCCGGCACGGTAGCGCCCCCCGCGCCTCGCCCCCGCGCCTTCGGCGAGCCCCCGGTTGCGCCGGGCGGGGAGCTCCGCCGCTCGGCCGGAGGGACTCACCCCGGCCGGGAGGGCTCCAGCCCGCCGGCCGGCCACGCGTTCGCGCCCGGTACGCGGGTTCGCGCCCGGTGCAGAGGGCGCAGTCCCGTGCGACGGGCGCGGTCTCGGCGCGCCGGTGCACCGAGGTGCTATGGATGCGAGCTGGGGACGACGGGCTGCCGGGCCGGCGGCCGTGCGAGCGTGGCAGTCGTGGAGTCTCCGGTCCTGCCCCTGGCGCCCGGCTGCGTGGTGTCCGCCGCGGAGGCGGGCGCCCGCGGCATGGGCCCCGACGCCCTCGCGGCCGCGGTCCGCGCGGGGGCGCTCGTGCGCGTGCGGCGCGGGATGTACGCGGACGGCACGGAGTGGCGGGAGGCCTCGGACGTCCGGCGGCACCTCCTCCGCGTGCGGGCGGCGGACCGGGCCCTGGGCGACCCCGTGTTCTCGCACCGGTCGGCCGCCGCCGTCTGGGGCGTCCCCGTGCTGGGCGGCTGGTCGGACCTGGTCGACGTGGCCGTCGGTCCCGCGACGGGAGGACGCTCGCGGAACGGCGTCCGCCGTCGCACCTCGACCGTGCCGCCTCGCTCCGTGGTGCGTGACGGGCTGCGCGTCACCCCGCCCGCGACCACGGCCGTGGACCTCGCCAGGACGGAGGGCTTCGCGTCCGGGCTGGTCGCGGTGGACCACACGCTCCGGGAGCTGGTCCGTGACGCCGCGGTGCTCGAGTGCGCCCTCGACCGTCTCGGGACCGCGTGGGGCGTCCGCCGTGCGCGGCGGGTGCTGGCCTCGGCCGACCCGCTCGCGGAGTCCCCGGGGGAGTCCCTGAGCCGGGCGCGCATGATCGAGCACGGGTTGCCGCGCCCGGAGCTGCAGCACGTCGTCACCGACGCGGAAGGCACGGTGGGGCGGGTCGACTTCTGGTGGCCGGACCTGCGCCTCGTGGGGGAGTTCGACGGGCGGGTCAAGTACCGCGTGGGCGGCGTCCCGGACGGCCGAGCCCTGGAGGACCGGGTCTGGGCGGAGAAGCTCCGCGAGGACCGGCTCCGTGCACTGGGCCTCTCGGTCGTCCGCTGGACCTGGGCCGACGCGCTCGACGGCTCGCGACTCGTCCGCCGGCTGTCGGCCGCGGGACTCACCCCGCCACGGCGCTGACGCCGGCCCGCACGGGACTGCCCCCGGCGCACGGGACTGCCCCGGCGCACGGCGCCGCCCCGGTTCAGGACTGCGCCGCGCGCACGGGACCACGCGCCCGATGCGGGCCTGCGCCTGGCCGTCGGGTCTGCAGCCCTGGTGCTGGTCTGCACCTGACGCGCGACTGCGCCTCGGGTACGGGACTGCGCCTCCCGCACGGGACCGCGCCCGTTGCTGGGGGCGCAATCCCGTGGGACGGGCGCACTCTCTCCCTGGGTGCCGGCCGTGCAGGCGGTGCGCGGGACCTCCCTGGCGTGCGGGACCGAGCCCTCGGGTACGGGACTGCGCCTCCCGCACGGGACCGCGCCCGTTGCTGGGGGCGCAAACCCGTGGGACGGGCGCAGTCTCTCCCTGGGTGCCGGCCGTGCAGACGGTGCGCGGGAACTCCCTGGCGTGCGGGACCGAGCCCTCGGGTACGGGACTGCGCCCCCCGCACGGGACCGCGCCCGCTGCTGGGGGCGCAATCCCGTGGGACGGGCGCACTCTCTCCCGGGGCGCGGGGCACGCACTCTCGCCCGGGGCGCCGGGCAGGCGCTCTCTGCCGGGGCGCCCGGCGGGCATGCCCGGGGGGCCGGCCGCGGGTGCCGCTGCCCCGCCGCGGAGGCCCTCGCGCTCGCCCGAAGGCCCCGGTAGCATCGCCTGGCGCGTGATCATGCGGGTGTGACGCAGGTCCGGTTGGCTTTATCGCGCCGTGCCTGGCACACTAGACAAGTTGCCCGGGGAGGGGCCTGTCTGTGCGCGTGCGCTCGGGCGGCCGGAACCCCAGGGCAGGGACGCGTTGAGAGCCCAGCTGGAAGCCCGGGGTCACCCGGTGCACGGGCTCCATCCATCAACGACCTCGTCCCCGTCGCCGCGCCCCGGTGCGCACGACGGAGACCGGCGCAAAGGTACGTCGCGAAAAGCGACACGCCCGAGTGCGGGGGTCGGACAGCAGCAGGACGAAGAGAGAGAAGCAGACGACGCCATGGCGGGACAGAAGATCCGCATCCGGCTCAAGTCCTACGACCACGAGGTCATCGACAGCTCGGCGCGCAAGATCGTCGACACGGTGAGCCGCGCTGGTGCGACGGTCGTTGGCCCGGTGCCGCTCCCGACGGAGAAGAACGTCTTCGTCGTCATCCGGTCGCCCCACAAGTACAAGGACAGCCGCGAGCACTTCGAGATGCGCACGCACAAGCGGCTCATCGACATCATCGATCCCACGCCGAAGGCCGTCGACTCGCTCATGCGTCTCGACCTGCCCGCGGACGTGAACATCGAGATCAAGCTCTGACGCTGGGAAGGAACTGATCTTCATGGTTACCCAGCAGAACGCGCGCCCCGTCACGGCGGTGCTCGGCACGAAGCTCGGTATGACGCAGGTCTGGGACGCCGATGGCCGTCTCGTCCCCGTCACCGTGGTCGCTGTCGGCACCAACGTCGTGACCCAGGTCCGCTCCGCTGAGGCTGACGGTTACGCCGCGATCCAGCTGGCCTACGGCCAGATCGACCCGCGCAAGGTGACCAAGCCGCTGAAGGGCCACTTCGAGAAGGCGGGGGTCACCCCCCGTCGGCACGTGGCCGAGATCCGCACGTCCAACGCCGCCGAGTTCACCCTCGGCCAGGAGATCACCGCCGAGGCCTTCGCGGCCGGCGCGCTGGTCGACGTGATCGGCACCACCAAGGGCAAGGGCACCGCCGGTGTCATGAAGCGCCACGGGTTCTCCGGCGTCGGCGCCTCGCACGGTGCGCACCGCAACCACCGCAAGCCGGGCTCGATCGGTGGCGCCTCGACGCCGTCGCGCGTGTTCAAGGGCGTGCGGATGGCCGGTCGCATGGGCCACGCCCGCCAGACCACCCAGAACCTGACCGTGCACTCGGTCGACGTCGAGAAGGGTCTGCTGCTGCTCAAGGGCGCGGTTCCCGGCCCGAAGCGTGGCGTCGTCGTCGTGCGTACCGCCGTGAAGGGGGCATGAACCCCATGTCCGAGACGCTGACCGTCGACGTCGTCGACACCACGGGCAAGAAGGCCGGCACGGCCGAGCTGCCCGGTGAGGTGTTCGACGCACAGACGAACATCCCGCTGATCCACCAGGTCGTCGTGGCGCAGCTCGCCGCGGCGCGCCAGGGCACCCACGACACGAAGAACCGTGGCGAGGTCCGTGGTGGCGGCAAGAAGCCGTACAAGCAGAAGGGCACCGGCCGCGCCCGTCAGGGCTCGACCCGTGCGCCGCAGTTCGCCGGTGGTGGCGTCGTCCACGGCCCCACCCCGCGTGACTACTCCCAGCGGACCCCGAAGAAGATGAAGGCCGCGGCGCTCCGCGGTGCTCTCTCGGACCGCGCCCGCGCAGGCCGCGTCCACGTCGTCACCGGCTTCGGTGTCAACGAGGCGCCCTCGACCAAGGCCGCCGTGAGCGTGCTGGACCAGCTGTCCGGCCGCAAGCACGTGCTGGTCGTCGTCGAGCGTGCGGACGAGCTGGCGTGGAAGTCGCTGCGGAACGTCGAGCGGGTCCACCTGCTCGTCGCCGACCAGCTCAACACCTACGACGTGCTCGTCTCCGACGACGTCGTGTTCACCCAGGGCGCGCTCGACTCGTTCCTCGCCGGTCCCGCCAAGGGCCGCACGGCGACCGCTGTCGCGACGTCGTCCGAGGTCGAGGAGGACGCCAAGTGACCACCGTCGTCAAGGACCCCCGCGACATCCTGATCGCACCGGTCGTCTCGGAGAAGAGCTACGGGCTGCTCGACGAGGGCAAGTACACCTTCATCGTCGACCCGCGTGCGAACAAGACCGAGATCAAGATCGCCGTGGAGCAGGTCTTCGCGGTCAAGGTCGAGTCCGTGAACACGATCAACCGCAAGGGCAAGACGCGGCGGACGAAGTTCGGGATGGGCAAGCGCAAGGACACGAAGCGCGCGATCGTCACCCTCCGCGAGGGCACGATCGACATCTTCGGCGGACCGGTCGGCTGACCGGGTCCTGAGAGCAGATTGAGGACAGATCCCCATGGGAATCCGTAAGTACAAGCCGACGACGCCGGGCCGCCGCGGCGCCAGCGTCGCCGACTTCGTCGAGATCACGCGCTCGGAGCCGGAGAAGTCGCTGGTCCGTCCGCTGCACAAGACCGGTGGTCGCAACTCGACCGGCCGCGTCACCATGCGGCACCAGGGCGGCGGGCACAAGCGCGCCTACCGCGTGATCGACTTCCGTCGTCACGACAAGGACGGCGTGCCGGCCAAGGTCGCGCACATCGAGTACGACCCGAACCGCACCGCGCGCATCGCGCTCCTGCACTACGCCGACGGCGAGAAGCGCTACATCATCGCGCCGAACAAGCTGAAGCAGGGCGACGTCATCGAGAACGGTGCCGGCGCCGACATCAAGCCCGGCAACAACCTGCCGCTCCGCAACATCCCGACCGGTACGGTCATCCACGCCATCGAGCTCAAGCCCGGTGGCGGCGCGAAGATCGCCCGCTCGGCCGGTGCGTCGGTGCAGCTGGTGGCGAAGGACGGCCCGTACGCGCAGCTGCGCATGCCGTCCGGCGAGATCCGGAACGTCGACCTGCGCTGCCGCGCGACGATCGGCGAGGTCGGCAACGCCGAGCAGTCGAACATCAACTGGGGCAAGGCCGGCCGCATGCGGTGGAAGGGCAAGCGCCCCTCCGTCCGTGGTGTCGCGATGAACCCGATCGACCACCCGCACGGTGGTGGCGAGGGCAAGACGTCCGGTGGTCGTCACCCGGTGAGCCCCTGGGGCCAGCCGGAGGGCCGCACGCGTCGTCCGAACAAGCCGAGCGACAAGCTCATCGTCCGTCGCCGCCGCACCGGCAAGAAGCGCTGATAGGAGCCTAGCGATATGCCTCGCAGCCTGAAGAAGGGGCCCTTCGTCGACGGCCACCTGCAGAAGAAGGTCGACGCACAGAACGCCAGCGGGTCCAAGAACGTCATCAAGACGTGGTCCCGCCGTTCGATGATCACGCCGGACTTCCTCGGCCACACGTTCGCGGTGCACGACGGCCGCAAGCACACGCCGGTGTTCGTGACGGAGTCGATGGTCGGGCACAAGCTCGGCGAGTTCGCCCCGACGCGCACGTTCCGCGGCCACGAGAAGGACGACCGTAAGGGCCGTCGCCGCTGACCCCCGGGTCAGCCAGGCGACTGCCCTGACGGCAGAGACAAGAAGGCAGGACAGCAATGGAAGCCAAGGCGAAGGCGCGGTTCGTCCGCGTCACGCCCCAGAAGGCCCGGCGCGTCGTGGACCTCATCCGTGGCAAGCAGGCCGGCGAGGCCGTGTCGACGCTGAAGTTCGCGCCGCAGGCCGCGGGGGAGACGGTCCTCAAGGTCGTCGAGTCCGCGATCGCCAACGCCCGCGAGGGCGCCAAGCGTGCCGGTGAGCGCTTCGACGAGACCACCCTCTACGTCGCCGAGGCGTACGTGGACGAGGGTCCGACGCTCAAGCGGTTCCGCCCCCGGGCGCAGGGTCGTGCGAGCCAGATCCTCAAGCGCACGAGCCACATCACCGTGGTCGTCGCCGAGCGTGAGACGAAGGGAAGGGCCTGACAGTGGGACAGAAGGTCAACCCGCTCGGGTACCGCCTGGGCATCACGACCGATCACCGTTCGCGGTGGTTCGCCGACTCGACCAAGCCGGGTCAGCGGTACCGCGACTACGTCCGCGAGGACGTGCAGATCCGCAAGCTCATGAGCACCGGTCTCGAGCGCGCGGGCATCGCCAAGGTGGAGATCGAGCGGACGCGTGACCGCGTGCGCGTCGACATCCACACGGCGCGCCCGGGCATCGTCATCGGTCGCCGTGGCGCCGAGGCGGACCGCATCCGTGGCGAGCTCGAGAAGCTCACGGGCAAGCAGGTCCAGCTGAACATCCTCGAGGTCAAGAACGCCGAGATCGAGGCCCAGCTGGTCGCCCAGGGCATCGCCGAGCAGCTGGCGAGCCGCGTGTCCTTCCGTCGTGCGATGCGCAAGGGCATGCAGTCCGCGCAGCGCGCCGGCGCCAAGGGCATCCGCGTGCAGGTCTCCGGCCGCCTCGGTGGCGCGGAGATGAGCCGCACGGAGTTCTACCGCGAGGGCCGCGTGCCCCTGCACACGCTCCGCGCGAACATCGACTACGGCTTCTTCGAGGCCCGCACGACCTTCGGCCGCATCGGCGTGAAGGTCTGGGTCTACAAGGGCGACATGACCGAGCGCGAGTTCGCTCGCGAGCAGGCCACCCAGGCCCCGCGCCAGAACCGCGGTCCGCGTGCGGACCGTGGCGGCGAGCGCGGCGGCGACCGTGGCCCGCGCGGCGGCGGCCGTCGGAACGAGCGGACCGAGGCCCCGGCCGAGGCGACCGCTGCTCCGGCTGCGGCCTCCGGCGAGACGACCGCTCCTGAGACCGGAACGGAGGCCTGAGCCGTGCTGATCCCGCGCAGGCTGAAGCACCGCAAGCAGCACCACCCCGGGCGCTCCGGCGCCGCGACCGGTGGCACCGCGATCTCGTTCGGCGAGTACGGCATCCAGGCTCTCGAGCCCGCCTACGTCACGAACCGCCAGATCGAGGCTGCTCGTATCGCGATGACCCGCCACATCAAGCGTGGCGGCAAGGTCTGGATCAACATCTACCCGGACCGTCCGCTCACCAAGAAGCCCGCCGAGACCCGCATGGGTTCCGGTAAGGGTTCCCCGGAGTGGTGGATCGCCAACGTCAAGCCCGGCCGAGTGATGTTCGAGCTCGCCGGCGTCCCGGAGCCGCTGGCTCGCGAGGCCATGCGCCGCGCGCAGCACAAGCTCCCGATGAAGACCCGTTTCGTGGTTCGCGAGGGTGGTAACTGATGGCTATCGGCACCAAGGACCTGGCTCCCAGTGAGCTGGACGCCTTCGACGACGAGCGCCTCGTGGCCGAGCTGAAGAAGGCCAAGGAGGAGCTGTTCAACCTGCGCTTCCAGTCGGCCACCGGTCAGCTCGAGAGCCACGGCCGCCTCAAGGCCGTGCGTCGCGACATCGCCCGGATCTACACGATCCTGCGCGAGCGCGAGCTCGGCATCCGGACCGCACCGAGTGCGAGCGAGTGAGGACTCGATGAGCGAGAACACCAACGAGGCCACCACCGCTGTTGCGGCGAGCCGTCCGTACCGCAAGACGCGGCGCGGCTACGTGGTCAGCGACAAGATGCAGAAGACCGTCGTGGTCGAGGTCGAGGACCGGGTCAAGCACCCGCTCTACGGCAAGGTCATCCGGCGCACCAGCAAGGTCAAGGTCCACGACGAGGCCAGCACGGCCGGCGTCGGCGACCTCGTCCTCATCATGGAGACCCGCCCGCTGTCCGCGACCAAGCGGTGGCGCGTGGTGGAGATCCTCGAGAAGGCGAAGTAAGCCGCGCCCTCTTCGGCCATATTCCGTTCGGCCAGGCTCGCCCTCGCGGTGAGAACCGGCAGACGACAGGAGTTGAAGTAGATGATTCAGCAGGAGTCGCGACTTCGGGTCGCCGACAACACGGGTGCGAAGGAGATCCTCTGCATCCGTGTGCTCGGTGGTTCGGGCCGTCGCTACGCCGGTATCGGTGACGTCATCGTCGCCACCGTCAAGGACGCCATCCCCGGCGGCAACGTCAAGAAGGGCGACGTCGTCAAGGCCGTCGTCGTGCGCACCCGCAAGGAGCGCCGGCGCGTGGACGGCTCGTACATCAAGTTCGACGAGAACGCCGCGGTGATCCTCCGCAACGACGGCGAGCCGCGCGGGACCCGCATCTTCGGTCCCGTGGGCCGCGAGCTGCGCGACAAGAAGTTCATGAAGATCATCTCGCTGGCTCCGGAGGTGCTCTGACCATGGCGAAGATCAAGAAGGGCGACCTCGTGGTCGTCATCTCCGGCTCCCGCAAGGACCGGGGCAAGCAGGGGCGCGTGCTCGAGGTGCTCGCCGACCGTGACCGCGTGCTGGTCGAGGGCATCCACCGGGTGACCAAGCACACGAAGGTCGGCCAGAGCCAGCGCGGTTCCCGCACGGGTGGCATCGAGACCGTCGAGGCCCCCATCCACGTCAGCAACGTGATGCTGGTGGACCCGGAGACCAAGCGTGGCACCCGGGTCGGCTACCGCACCGAGCAGGTCGAGCGTGACGGCCGGACCCGCACCGTTCGGGTCCGCGTCGCCAAGCGCTCCGGTAAGGACATCTGATGACCGCCATCGACGAGACCACCCGGTCCTACCCGATGCCGCGCCTCAAGGTGCGGTACAACGACGCGATCCGTGGGGCGCTCCGCGAGGAGTTCCAGCACGAGAACGTCAACCAGGTCGCGCGCCTCGTGAAGGTCGTCGTGAACATGGGTGTCGGTGACGCGGCCAAGGACTCGAAGCTGATCGAGGGCGCCATCCGCGACCTCCAGCAGATCACGGGTCAGAAGCCGCAGGTCACCAAGGCCAGGAAGTCCATCGCGCAGTTCAAGCTGCGTGAGGGCATGCCGATCGGCGCGCACGTCACGCTGCGCGGCGACCGTGCCTGGGAGTTCCTGGACCGCCTGCTGTCGACCGCGCTGCCGCGCATCCGCGACTTCCGCGGGCTGTCGCCCAAGCAGTTCGACGGCCACGGCAACTACACCTTCGGTCTGACCGAGCAGTCGATGTTCCACGAGATCGACCAGGACAAGATCGACCGGGTCCGCGGCATGGACATCACGGTGGTCACCACCGCCACGACAGACGCGGAGGGCCGGGCGCTGCTGAAGCACCTGGGCTTCCCCTTCCAGGAGGCATGAGCATGGCGAAGACCGCCCTGATCAACAAGGCCGCCGGCAAGCAGAAGTTCGCCGTCCGCGCCTACACCCGGTGCCAGCGGTGCGGGCGTCCGCACTCCGTGTACCGCAAGTTCGGCCTGTGCCGGATCTGCGTGCGGGAGATGGCCCACGCGGGCCAGCTCCCCGGTGTGACCAAGAGCAGCTGGTAAATAACGACGTCGTAGGTCCGCGACCGCCCGTCCTGCTGGACGGGCGGCGTGGAAACCACGGCGAGGAAGGGCGATAGCCCCCATGACGATGACCGACCCGATCGCAGACTTCCTGACGCGTCTGCGCAACGCGAACTCGGCGCACCACGACTCGGTGACCATCCCGTACTCGAAGCTGAAGTCGCACATCGCCGAGATCCTCCAGGCGGAGGGTTACATCTCCGGCTGGACCGTCGAGGACGCCCGTGTGGGCAAGAGCCTCGTGGTCGAGCTGAAGTACGGCCCCAGCCGCGAGCGTGCGCTCGCCGGCATCAAGCGCGTGTCGAAGCCCGGTCTGCGGGTGTACGCGAAGTCGACCAACCTGCCGAAGGTCCTCGGCGGCCTGGGCGTGGCGATCCTGTCCACGTCCTCGGGTCTCCTGACGGACAAGCAGGCCGCCAAGAAGGGCGTGGGTGGGGAAGTCCTCGCCTACGTCTGGTAAGTCCGAGACGGAAAGGAGCTAGCCCATGTCTCGTATCGGCAGAATCCCCGTCCCGGTCCCGGCCGGGGTCGACGTGTCCATCAACGGTGCCGTCGTGACGGTCAAGGGTCCCAAGGGCACCCTGACGCACACGGTCCCGTCGCCCATCGAGGTCGCGCGCGACGGCGAGGACCTCGTGGTCACCCGCCCGAACGACGAGCGCCTCTCGCGGTCGCTGCACGGCCTCACGCGCACGCTGCTCGCCAACCTCGTGACCGGCGTGACCGCCGGCTACGAGAAGAAGCTGGAGATCGTCGGCACCGGTTACCGCGTGACGGCCAAGGGTGACGCGCTCGAGTTCGCGCTCGGCTTCAGCCACCCGGTGTCCGTGACGCCGCCCGCCGGCATCAGCTTCGCCGTCGAGAGCCCCACGCGGTTCTCGGTGGCCGGCATCGACAAGCAGCAGGTGGGCGAGGTCGCCGCCAACATCCGCAAGATCCGCAAGCCTGAGCCGTACAAGGGCAAGGGTGTGCGTTACGCGGGCGAGAACGTCCGCCGCAAGGTCGGAAAGGCTGGTAAGTAGCCATGGCGATCACGGTTATGGGCAAGGGCAAGTTCAAGGCCCGCAAGCGTCGCCACCTCCGGCTGCGCAAGAAGGTCGCCGGCACGGCCGCGCGTCCGCGCCTGGTGGTCACCCGGTCGAACCGGAACCTCGTGGCGCAGGTCGTCGACGACGCCGTGGGTCGCACCCTGGTGTCGGCCTCGACGCTCGAGGCCGACCTGCGTGGCGGCGAGGGCGACAAGACGGCGAAGGCGCGCCGCGTCGGCGAGCTGATCGCCGAGCGTGCCAAGGCGGCCGGCATCGACGCGGTGGTCTTCGACCGCGGCGGCAACAAGTACCACGGCCGGGTGGCTGCGGTCGCAGACGGGGCCCGCGAAGGCGGTCTCGCGCTGTGACGACGTCGACCATCCCCGCATCGAAGAAGAGGATCCACTGATGGCTGCTCCTCAGCGCAGCAACACGGGCGCTCCCCAGGGCGGCGGTGACCGCCGCGACGGTGGTCGCCGCGACGGTCGCCGGGGCGACGCCGCAGAGAAGAGCGCGTTCCTGGAGCGCGTCGTGTCCATCAACCGCGTCGCCAAGGTCGTCAAGGGCGGTCGTCGGTTCAGCTTCACCGCCCTGGTCGTCGTCGGTGACGGCGACGGCACGGTCGGTGTCGGCTACGGCAAGGCCAAGGAGGTGCCCGCCGCGATCGCGAAGGGTGTCGAGGAGGCGAAGAAGAACTTCTTCCGCGTCCCCCGCATCCAGGGCACCATCCCGCACCCCATCCAGGGTGAGGCCGCTGCCGGCGTCGTGTTCCTGCGTCCCGCGTCGCCGGGTACCGGTGTGATCGCCGGTGGTCCGGTGCGTGCGGTGCTGGAGTGCGCCGGCGTCCACGACATCCTGTCGAAGTCCCTGGGCTCCTCCAACGCCATCAACATCGTGCACGCCACGGTGGCGGCGCTGCAGGGTCTCGAGGAGCCGGCCGCCGTGGCCGCGCGCCGTGGCCTGCCGCTCGAGCACGTCGCCCCGGCGTCGCTGCTCAAGGCGCAGGCGGCGGGCCGTCCGTCGGCCGAGAAGGTGGGTGCCTGATGGCCCGCCTGAAGGTGACCCAGACCAAGTCCGCCATCGGCGGCAAGCAGAACCAGCGCGACACGCTGCGCACCCTGGGCCTGAAGCGGATCGGCGACGTCGTCGTCAAGGAGGACCGCCCTGAGATCCGCGGCATGGTCAACACGGTGACGCACCTCGTCGCGGTCGAGGAGGTGGAGTGACGATGGCGGAGAAGGAGACCGACAAGGTCGAGGAGACCGCTGCCGCGGCTCCCAAGGCGACCCGCGCCAAGAAGGCGGCGACCACCGAGTCCGCCGCCGAGAAGCCGGCCGCCAAGAAGCCCGCCGCCCGCACCACCAAGGCCAAGGCCGAGGCGGCTGCGGCGGCGGAGGAGAAGCCCGCTGCCAAGGCGAAGGCCCCGGCGAAGGCTGCTCCGAAGGCCGAGCCGAAGGCCAAGGCCGAGGCCGCGCAGGCCGGCGCGGGTGGCACCCTCAAGGTGCACCACCTGCGTCCCGCCCCGGGCGCCAAGACCGCCAAGACCCGCGTGGGTCGTGGTGAGGCGTCCAAGGGCAAGACGGCCGGTCGCGGTACCAAGGGCACCAAGGCCCGGTACCAGGTCTCGGCCGGGTTCGAGGGCGGGCAGATGCCGCTGCACATGCGGCTGCCGAAGCTCCGCGGCTTCAAGAACCCGTTCCGGGTCGAGTACCAGGTGGTCAACCTGGACAAGCTGTCCTCGCTCTACCCCGAGGGCGGCGACGTCACGGTGGCCGACCTGGTCGAGAAGGGTGCCGTCCGCAAGGGCGCCCCGGTGAAGGTGCTCGGCACCGGCGAGCTCACGGTCAAGCTGACCGTGGCCGTCGACGCGTACTCCGGTTCCGCCAAGGAGAAGATCCTGGCGGCCGGCGGCAGCGTCGCGCAGGACTGATCCCTCGGAACGGGGTCGGCGGAGGCACCACGCCCCTGCCGGCCCCGTTCTGCATCTCCCCCCGGGACGGGACCGCCCGTCCCGGGATCACGAGGCCGCCGCGCCCGGGCCGTGCCCGAAGGGTGGGCGAAGTCGGTTAGGGTTCCGCAGGGCGACGGACGGGCACCGCCCGCCGGACGAGGCCGGGCCCCGGGCGCCCGACCGGTAGACGACATCCCGCTTCGGCGGAGCAGGAGGACACGTGCTCAGCGCATTCGTGCGGGCGTTCAGGACACCCGACCTGCGGCGCAAGCTGCTGTTCACGATCGGGATCATGGTGGTCTTCCGGATCGGCTCGTTCCTGCCGACCCCCGGGGTGTCCTACCCGAACGTCCAGGTCTGCATCGACCAGGTGAGCGGCTCGAACACGCTCCTGGGCCTGGTGAACCTGTTCAGCGGCGGCGCGCTGCTGCAGCTGTCGGTGTTCTCGCTCGGGATCATGCCGTACATCACGGCGAGCATCATCATCCAGCTGCTGCGCGTGGTGATCCCCCACTTCGAGGCCCTGCACAAGGAGGGCCAGTCCGGCACCGCGAAGCTCACGCAGTACACGCGGTACCTGACGATCGGCCTGGCGGTCCTGCAGTCGACGACGGTCATCATCACCGCCCGCAACGGCCAGCTGTTCCCGGGCTGCTCCGTGGACGTGATCCCGGACGGCGACATCGTCACCACGCTCATCATGATCGTGACGATGACGGCCGGTACCGGTCTGATCATGTGGCTGGGCGAGCTCATCACCGAGCGCGGCGTCGGCAACGGCATGTCGCTGCTCATCTTCACGTCGATCGCCGCGTCCTTCCCGGGCGCCATGTGGTCGATCGCGGGCGGCTCGGGCGGCATCGGCGCCTTCCTGGTCATCCTGGCGATCATCGTGCTGGTCATCGCGCTCGTCGTGTTCGTCGAGCAGTCGCAGCGCCGGATCCCGGTGCAGTACGCGAAGCGGATGGTCGGGCGGCGGATGTACGGCGGCTCGTCCACCTACATCCCGATCAAGATCAACATGGCGGGCGTCATCCCCGTCATCTTCGCGTCGTCCCTGCTGCAGGTCCCGGCGCTGCTGTCGGGCTTCGGGGACCCGACCGCGGGCTGGCGCCAGTGGGTGGCGAACAACCTGGCCGCCACGGACGCGCCGCTGCACATCGCGCTGTACGTGCTGCTGATCATCTTCTTCTGCTACTTCTACACGGCGATCACGTTCAACCCGGACGAGGTCGCGGACAACATGAAGCGGTACGGCGGGTTCATCCCCGGCATCCGCGCCGGCCGCCCGACGGCCGAGTACCTGGACTACGTGATCACCCGCATCACCGCGCCCGGGTCCATCTACCTCGCGCTGGTCGCGCTCATCCCGACCATCGCGTTCATCGTGCTGGGGGTCGGGACGAACATCCCGTTCGGCGGCTCCTCGATCCTCATCGTCGTGGGCGTCGGCCTGGAGACGGTGAAGCAGATCGAGTCGCAGCTCCAGCAGCGGCACTACGAAGGGTTCCTGCGATGACCGCCCGCTCCACCGCCCGTCTCGTCCTGCTCGGCCCTCCCGGGGCCGGCAAGGGCACCCAGGCGGCCCGGCTCGCCGAGCAGCTGGGTGTCCCGGCGATCTCGACCGGGGACATCTTCCGGGCGAACATCAAGGGCGGCACGGAGCTCGGCCGCACGGCGCAGGAGTACACCGCCCGCGGTGCGCTCGTCCCGGACGAGGTCACGAACGCCATGGTCCGCGACCGGCTCGCGCAGCCGGACGCCGCCGACGGGTTCCTGCTCGACGGGTACCCCCGCAACGTGGCGCAGGTCGGAGAGCTGGACGCGATCCTGTCCGCGACCGACCGCGCGCTCGACGCCGCTCTCGAGATCACGGCGGACGCCGACGTGGTCGTGGAGCGCCTGCTGAAGCGCGCCGATGTCGAGGGCCGCGCGGACGACACGGAGCCGGTCATCCGGCACCGGCTGGACGTGTACGCCGAGCAGACGGCGCCCATCTCGGGCGTCTACGCCGAGCGCGGCCTGCTCGTGCAGGTCGACGGCATCGGCGAGGTCGACGAGGTGACGGAGCGGCTGCTCGCGGCCCTCGCGTCCCGCGTCGGCTGACCGCGACGGGGAGCCGACGTGTTCGGACGTGAGCGGATCGAGCTGAAGACGCCCGAGCAGGTGCTGCTGATGCGGCGGGCCGGGCTGGTCGTCGCGGACGCCCTGGCCGCCGCGCGCACCGCGGCGGTGCCGTGTGCGACCACGGCCGACATCGACGCCGTGGCGGCCGCGGTCATCGCGGACGCGGGCGCGCAGCCGTCGTTCCTCGGGTACATGGACTACCCGGCGACCGTGTGCGTCTCGGTGAACGACGAGGTGGTGCACGGCATCCCCTCGGGGCGCGTGCTGGAGCCGGGCGACGTGGTGTCGATCGACTGCGGGGCGATCGTCGAGGGCTGGCACGGCGACTCCGCGCTGACCGTCGTGCTGCCGGACGCGGACCCGGCCGACCTGGCGCTGTCCGCCGTCACCGAGAAGGCCATGTGGGACGGCATCGCCGCGCTGGCCTCGGGCAGCGGCCTGGCGGACCGCCTGGGCGTCGTGGGGGAGGCCGTCGAGCGGGCGGTCGAGGACGCGGACCCGGCGCCCAACGGCTGCGTGCCGTTCGGCATCGTGCAGGACTACGTGGGCCACGGCATCGGCTCGGCCATGCACCAGCCGCCGGACGTCCTGAACTACCGCACCCGGGACCGCGGGTCCCGGCTGAAGCCCGGCATGTGCCTGGCCGTCGAGCCGATGATCACCCGCGGGTCCGCCGGCACCGAGGTGCTCGAGGACGACTGGACGGTCGTCACCGTCGACGGGTCGCGCGCGGCGCACTGGGAGCACTCGGTGGCGCTGCACGAGGGCGGCATCTGGGTGCTGACCGCCGTGGACGGCGGTGCGGCGGAGCTCGCCGCGCGCGGGGTCGCGGTCGCCCCGCTGGGCTGAGCACGGGCCCGGCCGCTCACCCGTCCGGGTGACCTCGTTCCCCGGCGTGGGGAGCACGTCGTGCCGGGTGACGTGCGTCGCGCGGCTGGACTGGCTGGCGTCCGCGCGGGCGCTCGCCGGATACGCCCCGACCGTCGCCGGCGCGGGGACGGACCCGGCGGCCCGGCAGCGGGTACTGCGCCCCGCGGCGCGTTCTGCGCCCAGTAGCCGGGACTGCGCCTCCTGCAGGGGGCGCAGTCCCGGCGCACGGGCGCAGTCGTCGTCACCGGAGAGGGGGCGACCGGGAAGAAGCGGGGCGGTGGGCGCGTTGTGACCGGTGTGCCGCAGTGCGGCGCGTCCGCTTGACGGCCGCCGCCACGGTTTCTCCCGCGCGGCCCGATGGCGTATGATCGTCCGTTGGGTGTGCGCCCTGTCGCTGCTGCACGTCCCGTCCGAGCCCGACCGCTTCCGTGGTCGTGCCGTGCGGGTGGACCGCGGCGCAGGCCACGGGGCACGTCCACCGCTTCCCGCCCGCCGGTCGTGCCGGGGGACGCGGGGTGCGGACCGGAAGTTCAGGACAAGAGTTAGCGGAGGACATGGCGAAGAAGGACGGTGTCATCGAGATCGAGGGCAGCGTGGTCGAGGCTCTGCCGAACGCGATGTTCCGCGTGGAGCTGACGAACGGCCACAAGGTGCTCGCCCACATCTCGGGCAAGATGCGCCAGCACTACATCCGGATCCTCCCGGAGGACCGGGTGGTGGTCGAGCTGAGCCCGTACGACCTGTCCCGCGGGCGCATCGTCTACCGCTACAAGTAAATCGACCGAACGAGCATCGCCGTCGGCCACGCCCCCGCTCGCGGGGACGAGGTGCATCGGCGGCGGAGGAACAGGCCATGAAGGTCAAGCCCAGCGTCAAGAAGATCTGCGACAAGTGCAAGGTGATCCGCCGGCACGGTCGCGTCCAGGTGATCTGCGAGAACCTGCGCCACAAGCAGCGCCAGGGCTGAGCACCACGAGCCCTGCCGCCGCTCGGCACCTGATCGAGCAGCAGCACCCGGCCGCTCCCTGATCCCAGGGGACGGCCACCAGCGCACCGCCGAACCGGCGCCGCACCCGCACGACGGGATCGGACCGGTGAACCCCTGGCTCGGAGGCCGGGGCCCGCAGCCAAGCGGGAGGACGGTGCGGCAGACCTCCGAGGAGAAGTACAGGAGCCGGAAGGCACATGGCACGTCTTGTCGGCGTCGACCTCCCCCGCGAGAAGCGGCTCGAGATCGCGCTCACCTACATCTACGGCGTCGGCCGTACCCGCGCCCAGCAGACGCTGGCCGCGACCGGCATCAGCCCCGACGTCCGGGTCAAGGACCTGGACGACGCCCAGCTCGTCACGCTGCGTGACTACCTCGAGGGCAACTTCAAGCTCGAGGGTGACCTGCGACGCGAGGTCGCCGCGGACATCCGCCGCAAGGTCGAGATCGGCAGCTACGAGGGTCTGCGTCACCGCCGCGGGCTCCCCGTGCGCGGTCAGCGCACGAAGACCAACGCGCGTACCCGCAAGGGCCCGAAGCGCACCGTCGCCGGCAAGAAGAAGGCCGGCCGGAAGTAGCCCGACCGCGGCCCGCCGAGCCCGCGCCCTCACGGACGCGCCGGCCGAGCCGCGTCGGACACCCGACCTCACCTGAGCAGCAGCGAGAGAGAACGAGCAGATGCCTCCCAAGACCCGCAGTTCCGTGCGCAAGCCGCGCCGCAAGGAGAAGAAGAACGTCTCCCACGGCCAGGCGCACATCAAGAGCACCTTCAACAACACGATCGTCTCGATCACCGACCCGAGCGGCGCCGTGATCTCCTGGGCGTCCGGCGGCGACGTGGGCTTCAAGGGCTCGCGCAAGTCGACGCCCTACGCCGCGGGCATGGCCGCCGAGGCCGCCGCGCGCAAGGCGCAGGAGCACGGCATGAAGAAGGTCGACGTCTTCGTCAAGGGCCCGGGCTCCGGTCGCGAGACCGCGATCCGCTCGCTGACGGCCGCCGGCCTCGAGGTCGGCTCGATCCAGGACGTGACGCCGCAGGCCCACAACGGCTGCCGTCCGCCGAAGCGCCGCCGCGTCTGACACCCCGTAGCCGGGCCGCCACGGGCGGGGGAGCGATCTCCCGCCCGTGCGCGGTGCCGGCCGGTCGTCCGGGTGGACCGAGACCCGAGGCGGCCAGCGAGTACACCTGCGCTGCGTCATATGGCGGACGCACGCTGAGAGGAACCCCGAAGTGCTCATCGCACAGCGCCCCACCCTGACCGAAGAGGTCATCTCGGAGTACCGCTCGCGGTTCTCCATCGAGCCGCTCGAGCCGGGCTTCGGCTACACGCTCGGCAACTCCCTGCGCCGGACCCTGCTGTCGTCCATCCCGGGCGCGGCCGTGACGAGCATCCGGATCGACGGCGTGCTCCACGAGTTCAGCACGGTGCCGGGCGTCAAGGAGGACGTCACCGAGATCATCCTCAACATCAAGAACCTCGTCGTCTCCTCGGAGAACGACGAGCCGGTCGTGATGTACCTGCGCAAGCAGGGTGCCGGTGAGGTCACCGCGGCGGACATCGTCCCGCCGGCCGGTGTCGAGGTGCACAACCCCGACCTGCAGCTCGCCACGCTGAACGAGAAGGGCAAGCTCGAGATCGAGCTGACCGTCGAGCGCGGCCGTGGCTACGTGTCGGCGAACCAGAACAAGTCGTACGAGGCCGAGATCGGTCGCATCCCCGTCGACTCGATCTACTCGCCCGTCCTCAAGGTGACCTACAAGGTCGAGGCGACGCGTGTCGAGCAGCGGACCGACTTCGACAAGCTCATCGTCGACGTCGAGACCAAGCCGGCGATCACCCCGCGGGACGCGCTCGCTTCGGCGGGCAAGACCCTGGTCGAGCTGTTCGGCCTGGCCCGCGAGCTGAACGTCGAGGCCGAGGGCATCGAGATCGGCCCGTCGCCGACGGACGCGGCCCTGGCCGCCGACCTGGCGCTGCCGATCGAGGACCTGCAGCTGACCATCCGGTCGTACAACTGCCTCAAGCGCGAGGGCATCCACACGGTGGGCGAGCTCGTGGCACGGTCCGAGGCCGACCTGCTCGACATCCGCAACTTCGGTGCGAAGTCGATCACCGAGGTCAAGGAGAAGCTGGCCGAGCTGAACCTGTCCCTGAAGGACAGCCCGCTCGACTTCGACCCGAGCGCCGCCGCGTACTACGACGGCGACGAGGGCGACTTCACCGAGGACGAGCAGTACTGACGCCGGGGAGGCGGTGCGTGGCTGACGCGCGCCGCCCGCCCATCACTGGAACCAAGGAGTAAAGACCATGCCTACGCCCACCAAGGGTCCCCGGCTCGGTGGCGGCCCGGCGCACGAGCGGCTGATCCTGGCCAACCTGGCCACGGCGCTGTTCGAGCACAAGCGCATCACGACGACGGAGGCCAAGGCCAAGCGCCTGCGCCCCCTCGCCGAGCGCCTCGTCACGTTCGCCAAGCGCGGTGACCTGCACGCCCGCCGCCGCGTCCTGACCGTCGTCCGCGACAAGTCGGTCGTCCACGAGCTGTTCGTGGAGATCGCCCCGCAGATGGCCGAGCGCCAGGGTGGCTACACCCGCATCACGAAGATCGGTCCCCGCAAGGGCGACAACGCGCCGATGGCCGTGATCGAGCTCGTCCTCGAGCCCGTCTCGCCGAAGCAGGCCGTCGTCCGCGAGGCCACGAAGGCCGCCGCGAAGGCTGCGCCGAAGGCCGAGGAGGCGCCGGTCGAGGAGACCGCCGCCGACGAGACCGTCGAGGAGACCACCGAGGCCCCGGCCGAGGAGTCGACCGAGGCGACGACCGACGAGGCCGACAAGGCCTGACCGACCGGTCCGCACCGACAGGGCCCGGTCCGCGAGCTGCACGCTCGGGGGCCGGGCCCTGTCGCGTCCCCCGGGGAGCCGGCGGGTACGGTCGGGACGCATGAGCGTCCCTGTCGTCCTGGTGCACGGGCTGCGGACGTCCCGCACGATGTGGCGGGCGCAGGTCGCGGCGCTGGAGGCGTACGGCTCGCGGGCGGTGGCGGTGGACCTGCCCGGGCACGGCGCGCGGCTGGGGGAGCGGTTCACCCTCGACGGGGCGGTGGCGGCGGTCGCCGACGGGGTGGACGCGGCCGGCGGGCGGGCGCTCGTCGTCGGGCTGTCGCTCGGCGGGTACACCGCGATCGCCCACGCCGCCCGGCACCCGGAGCAGGTCGCGGGGCTGGTCGCGGCGTCGTGCTCGACCCGGCCGCTGGCCGCGCTGGTCGACGGGTGGGCGCTGCTGGCCCGCGGGATCGCGCGGCTGCCGGACGCCGGCGCGGGGCTGAACCAGGGGATGGTGGACCGGGTGCTGCCCGTCGAGGGCGCCCGCGACGTCGCGGCCGGCGGGTTCGCGCTCGACGTGATGGACGACGCGCTGCGGGCGATGCGGTCGGCGACCCCCGTCGAGGACCTGGCGGCGGTGGCGGCGCCCGTGTGGCTGGTGAACGGGCGCTACGACCACTTCCGGGGCGAGGAGCGCCGGTTCCTGCGCGCCTGCCGGGACGGCCGCCTGGTGATCGTGCCGGGCGCGACGCACCTGGTGTCGCTGGTGGCGCCGGTGGGGTTCACGCGGGTGCTGCTCGACGCGGTCGACGCGGTGACGGCGCGCGAGCGGGACGCCGCGCCGCGGCGCTAGACCGCCGTCAGACCCCGAGCTGCCACGCCCGGACGCCGCCGACGATGCCCGCCTGGTTCGGCACCACCACGACGTCGTCGCCGAGCCGGGCGAGCACCTGCGGCGTGATCTGCCGGGCGTTGCCGCCGCCGAGGTACACGCGGTCCCAGAGCACGACCGGCCGCAGGCCCTCGACGACCTGCCGCACGCGGCGGGACCACAGGGCGTCGCCGAGCCGGGCCCGCTGGATCTGGCCGATGTACTCGTCGTAGGTGGTCATGCGGCGGACCGGGGCGTGCGACCACTCGAGGTGCGGCGCCAGCTGCCCGCCGTCGAACAGGGCGGAGCCGAGCCCGGTGCCGAGGGTCAGGACAAGCTCCACGCCTGTGCCCGACACGACGCCGGCGCCGTGCACCTCGGCGTCGTTGAGGACGAGGGTGGGCACGCCGAGCTGCTGCTCGACGGCCGCCCGGATGTCGCAGCCCGCCCACGCCGCGACGAGCTCGGGGTCGACGCGGGTGTGCGGGCCGGAGCGGGTGACGTAGTGCGGGGTGGCGACGACGACGCCGTGCCGGATCATCCCCGGCATGCCGACCGTCGCCCGGTCGAAGGCGGGCAGCCGCGCGGCGATCTCCGCGATCGTGGCGACCAGCCGCTCCGGCGGCAGGGGGTACGGGGTCGGCACGCGGACCGCGGGGGCGTGCAGCGTGCCGGACGCGTCGAGCACCGAGGCCTTGATGCCGCCGCCGCCGCAGTCGACGGCGAGCGTGTACGGGGTCGACGCGGGCGCTGGCACCGGTCCACCGTAGAGCAGCCGCCCGCCCCGTACGCTCGGTGCGTGCGCGACCAGCCCCTCGACCCCTCCGGCGTGCTCCCGTACGAGGTGCAGTCCGTCCGCGTCCGCGTCGACCTCTCCTACGACGGCACGGACTTCGCGGGCTGGGCGCGCCAGCCGGGCCTGCGCACCGTGCAGGGCGTCGTCGAGGACGGGCTGGGGCTCGTGCTCCGCTCCGCGCACCGCGGGCAGCAGCCGCCGCGGGTCACGGTCGCCGGGCGGACGGACGCCGGGGTGCACGCGCGGGGGCAGGTGCTGCACGTGGACGTGCCGGACGACGCGTGGCGGGCCGTGCCGGGGCGCTCGGATCGCTCCCCGGAGGAGTCGCTGCTGACGCGGCTGGCCGGCGTGCTGCCCGCGGACGTCGTCGCGACGCGGGTGCGGGTCGCCCCGGAGGGCTTCGACGCGCGGTTCTCGGCGGTGGCGCGGCGGTACGTGTACCGGATCTGCGACGACGAGGCCCTGCGGGACCCGCTGCGCCGGCACCACGTGCTGTGGACCCGCCGGCCGCTCGACGTCGACGCGATGCACGAGGGGGCGGCCCGGGTGCTCGGCCGGCACGACTTCGCGGCGTTCTGCAAGCCGCGGCCGGGGGCGACGACGATCCGGACCCTGGACGAGCTCGGGTGGGAGCGGCCCGCCGACGGGCCGGACGCCGGGCTGGTCGTGGCGACGGTCCGGGCGGACGCGTTCTGCCACAGCATGGTGCGGGCCCTCGTGGGGGCCAGCATCGCCGTGGGGGAGGGCCGTCGCGGCGTCGACTGGCCGGCGGAGCTGCTCGTCGGCGGCCGGCGGGACCCCGGCGGTGCGGTCGTCGCCGCGCACGGCCTCACCCTCGAGGAGGTCGTGTACCCCCCGGACGCCGAGCTCGCCGACCGGCAGCAGCGCACCCGCGCGCTGCGCTCGCCGGACGACGTCCACCCGCACCCGCTCCGCGCGGACTGACGGGCGCCGGCCGCTGGCGATCGCCGAGATCGGCAGTCCGGCGCCGAGCTCGGCACCCGGACCTGCCGACCTCGACCGGGCACTGCCGACCTCGGCGTGACGGCTCAGGCAGGAGCCGTCACGGCTCCTCGTCGACCACGTGCACGGCGGCCTCCTCGGCCGACGCCGCACCGCCGTCGATGCCCGCGTCCACCGCGAACTGGTCGTTGCCGCCGGACTCCACGGCGTCGTCGTCCTCGAGCAGCCGGCCGGCGCGGTCGGGCTCGCGGCCCGCGTCCGGTGCCGGGTCGGCCTCCCAGACCTCGGGCTCCTCCTGCGCGACGCGCTGGTCGAGCGTCTCGCCGCGGGACTCCTCCCAGGGGGTCTCGCCCCAGTGGCTCACCGCGGGGCGGGCCCGCTCCGGCAGCGTGAACCCCTCGTCCATGGGGTCGACACCGCGGTCGGACAGCGTGTCCTCGCCGGGCAGCTGGTTGTCGTCGCCCTCGGAGCCGAGGGCCGGGTCGGTGCTGGTGGCTGGGGTGTCGCTCATGCCTCCGAGCGTGGCACCGGCTCCCGCAGGATGCCACCGCAGGCATATCGGGTTGGGGACCGGGCCGTGGTGCTGGGACCATCGGGGCATGGGTCATCTCGAGGTGCACGACGTGCGCTACGTGCTCCCCGACGGCCGGCCGCTCCTCGGGGGCATCGACCTGCGGGTGGGTGAGGGGCAGCGCACCGCCCTGGTCGGGCCGAACGGCGCCGGCAAGTCGACGCTGCTGCGCATCGTCGCGGGCGACGAGCAGCCGCACGAGGGCGCGGTCGTGCGCACCGGCGGGCTCGGCGTCATGCGCCAGGACGTGGGACGGATCGCCGACGACCGCTCCGTGCGCGACCTGCTCGCCTCGCTCGCGACCGGCGCGGTCGGCGCGGCGGCGGCCGAGCTCACCGCGTCCGAGCTGCGGATGATGGAGGTCGACGACGAGCCGTCCCAGATGCGGTACGCGCAGGCGCTCGCGGACTGGGCCGACGTCGGCGGCTACGAGGTCGAGGCCGACTGGGACCGCGTGACCGACGCCGTGCTGTCGATCCCGTTCGACCGGGCGCAGCACCGCAGCGTCCGCACCCTGTCCGGCGGCGAGCAGAAGCGCCTGGTGCTGGAGGCGCTGCTGCGCGGCCCGCAGGAGGTGCTGCTGCTCGACGAGCCGGACAACGCGCTCGACGTGCCCACCAAGCGCTGGCTCGAGGAGCGGCTGCTCGCCAGCCCCAAGACCGTCCTGCTGGTCAGCCACGACCGCGAGCTGCTGTCCCGGGTGCCGACGCACGTGGCGACGCTGGAGCCCGCGCGCGCCGGGGCGACCGTCTGGGTGCACGGCGGCACGTTCACCACCTACACCGAGGCCCGGGAGGCGCGCCGCGACCGGCTGGCGGAGCTCGCCCGCCGCTGGGACGAGGAGCACGCCAAGCTCATCACCCTGGTCCAGACGCTCAAGACCAAGGCCGCGTTCAACGACGGCCTCGCGTCGCGGTACTCCGCGGCCCAGACCCGGCTGCGCAAGTTCGAGGAGGCCGGCCCGCCGGAGGAGGTCGCGCGGGACCAGCAGGTCCGGGTGCGCCTGCGGGGCGGGCGCACCGCGAAGCGCGCCGTGGTCGCCGAGGGCCTGGAGCTCACCGGGCTCATGCAGCCCTTCGACCTGGAGGTCTGGTTCGGCGAGCGCGTCGCGGTGCTCGGGTCCAACGGGTCCGGGAAGTCGCACTTCCTGCGGCTGCTCGCCGCCGGCGGCACCGACCCCCAGCCCGAGCAGGCCCTCGCCGAGGGGGAGATGCCCATCGACCCCGTGCGGCACTCCGGCGTCGCCCGCCTGGGCTCGCGCGTCGTGCCCGGGTTCTTCGCGCAGAACCGGCAGCACGCGCAGGACGCGGCGTTCGCGGGCCGGACGCTGCTGGAGATCCTGCACCGCGGGGAGGGGCGGCGGCCGGGCATGGGGCGGGAGCCCGCGAGCAAGGCCCTGGACCGGTACGAGCTGGTGGCCTCCGCGGAGCAGCGGTACGACACCCTGTCCGGCGGGCAGCAGGCGCGGTTCCACATCCTGCTGCTCGAGCTCGGCGGCGCGACCCTGCTGCTGCTCGACGAGCCGACCGACAACCTCGACCTGCACTCCGCGGAGGCCCTGGAGGCGGGGCTCGCGGCGTTCGAGGGCACCGTGCTGGCCGTGACCCACGACCGCTGGTTCGCGCGCGGGTTCGACCGGTTCCTCGTGTTCGGCGAGGACGGCGCCGTGGTGGAGACCCCGGAGCCGGTGTGGGACGCGGGGCGGGTGGCGCGGGCGCGCTGACGAGCCGCTCGTGGCCGCGCCGCGCGTGACCGACGTCGCACGGGTCCCCATCCGGCCGCTTTGACCGGGCGCGGTGGCGGCGGCTACCCTGGTGAGTCGTTGTGCGTTGAGTCCGTGTCGATCGGTGCGTTCCCATTCACCGGTCCATGGACGACGCACCGACGGTACTCATCGGCTGACCCCGGCTTCTACGGGATTGCCGTGGACACAGTCAGAGACAACGAGAAGGCAACGACCGTGCGCACGTACACCCCGAAGCCCGGCGACGTCCAGCGGACCTGGTACGTCATCGACGCGACCGACGTCGTCCTGGGCCGCCTGGCCACTCACGTGGCGACCCTGCTGCGCGGGAAGCACAAGGCGACCTTCGCCCCGCACGTCGACGGCGGTGACTTCGTCATCGTCATCAACGCGGAGAAGATCGCGCTGACCGGCAACAAGCGGGAGACCAAGCTCGCCTACCGTCACTCGGGCTACCCGGGCGGCCTGCGGGCGACCACGTACACCGACCTCCTCGAGAAGCACCCTGAGCGTGCGATCGAGAAGGCCGTGCGTGGCATGCTCCCGAAGACCTCCCTGGCCCGCCAGCAGCTCTCCAAGCTGAAGGTCTACGCGGGTGCCGAGCACCCGCACGCCGCCCAGCAGCCGAAGCCCTTCGAGATCACCCAGGTCGCGCAGGGCTGACGCCCGCGAGGACACCGAGACAGGACGCGAGGACACATCAGTGGCCGAGACCACGGTCGACATCGACCTTGAGGGCGGCGAGACGCCCAGCAGCTACACCTCCGAGAGCAGCGCCCCCGCGGGCCGCGGGCAGAGCCTGACGGCTCCCGGCCAGGCCCTGGGCCGCCGCAAGGAGGCCATCGCCCGCGTGCGCCTGGTGCCCGGCACCGGCCAGTGGAAGATCAACGGCCGCACCCTCGAGGAGTACTTCCCGAACAAGGTGCACCAGCAGCTCGTGAACGACCCGCTGAAGCTGGTCGACGTCGAGGGTCGCTTCGACGTCATCGCCCGCATCAACGGTGGCGGCGTCTCCGGCCAGGCCGGTGCGCTGCGCCTGGGCATCGCCCGCGCGCTGAACGCGATCGACGAGGAGCACAACCGTGCGACCCTCAAGAAGGCCGGCTTCCTGACCCGCGACCCCCGCGTCGTGGAGCGCAAGAAGGCCGGTCTCAAGAAGGCCCGCAAGGCCCCGCAGTACTCGAAGCGCTGATCCACCGATCAGCAACCGCGGCCGATGGCCCCGAGGGTCCGACCCTCGGGGCCATCGGCCGTTCCGGTGCCCGCCGCCGGGCGACCGGCACGACAGCGAACCGGGGCCGCGACGCCGCGCGCCCTGGCACGATGCAGGGGGTCGCGGACGCGGCCCACGACGAAGGGGTCCTCATGGGACGACTGTTCGGCACCGACGGGGTGCGGGGCCTGGCCAACCGGGACGTCACCGCGGAGGTCGCGCTCGACCTGTCCGTCGCGGCGGCGCACGTGCTCGGGCAGCGCGGCGAGTTCGCCGGGCACCGTCCGCGGGCCGTGGTGGGCCGGGACCCCCGCGCGTCGGGCGAGTTCCTGTCCGCCGCCGTGGCCGCCGGCCTGGCGAGCGCGGGCGTGGACGTGCTGAACGTCGGCGTGCTGCCGACGCCCGCCGTCGCGCACCTCACGGCCGCGCTGGACGTCGACCTCGGCGTCGTGCTGTCCGCGTCGCACAACCCCATGCCGGACAACGGCATCAAGTTCCTGGCGCGCGGCGGCCACAAGCTCGACGACGAGCTCGAGGACGCCATCGAGCAGCGGCTCCGGGAGGACTGGTCCCGCCCGGTCGGCGCCGACGTCGGGCGGATCCGCTCGGACACGGGCCGCGCCGGCGAGCAGTACGTCGAGCACCTGGTGTCGACCATCGGGCACGACCTGGCCGGCCTCCGCGTCGCGGTCGACTGCGCGAACGGCGCGGCCAGCGAGGTCGGCCCGCTCGCGCTGCGCGAGGCGGGCGCGGACGTCGTCGTCATCAACGCGTCGCCCGACGGCCGGAACATCAACGAGAACTGCGGCTCCACCCACCCCGAGCAGCTGCAGGCGGCGGTCGTCGCGTCGGGTGCGGACCTGGGCGTGGCGTTCGACGGCGACGCCGACCGCTGCCTCGCGGTCGACCACACCGGCGCGCTGGTGGACGGCGACCAGATCATGGGCGTCCTGGCCCTGGACCTGCGCGAGCGCGGGATCCTCGCGCACGACACGCTCGTCGTCACGGTGATGAGCAACCTCGGGCTGCGCCTCGCGATGCAGGCCGCCGGCGTCCGCACCGTCGAGACCGGCGTCGGCGACCGGTACGTGCTGGAGGCCATGCGCGCGCACGGCTACAACCTGGGCGGCGAGCAGTCGGGGCACGTGATCCTCGCGGACCACGCCACCACCGGCGACGGCACGCTGACGGCCCTGCAGCTCGCGTCGCGGGTGGCGGCCACCGGCCAGAAGCTCAGCGAGCTGGCCGCCGTGGTCCGCCGCCTGCCGCAGACGCTGGTCAACGTCCCGGGCGTCGACAAGGCGCGCGCGGGCACCGACGAGCACGTGTCCGCCGCCGTGGGCGCCGCGCAGGCCGCGCTGGGGTCGACCGGCCGGGTGCTGCTGCGCTCCTCGGGCACCGAGCCGCTGGTCCGGGTCATGGTCGAGGCCGCGACGCAGGACGACGCCGACCGCGTGGCGGCGCAGCTCGCCGACGTGGTCCGCGACCGCCTGGCGCTCTGAGCCGGTGGACGACGCGACGGTGAGCCCGGCGGCCGGCTCGGCCCCGGAGGCGCGCTGGCCCGCGGCGGTCGTGCGGGAGCACGTGCTGCGGCTGCTCGACGCCGCCGCGGCAGACCCCTCCGGGACGGTGCCGATCGTGCAGGCCGGCCACCCCGCCCTGCGGATGCGGGCGGTGCCGTTCGACGGCCAGGTCGACGCCGACGAGCTCGCCCGGCTGGTGGCCCTCCTGCGCGCGACGATGCACGCCGCGCCGGGCGTCGGGCTCGCCGCCCCGCAGGTCGGCCTGCCGCTGGCGCTCGCCGTCGTCGCCGACCCGGGGGCCGGTGAGACGGAGACCGGCGTGGTCCGGGAGCGGCCCGCGCTGCCGTTCCGCGTGCTGGTGAACCCGCGTTACGAGCCGGTCCCGGGCGAGCAGCCCGAGCGCGTCGCGTTCTACGAGGGGTGCCTCAGCGTCGTCGGCTACCAGGCGGTCGTCCCGCGCCTGCGCCGGCTGCGGCTCACCGGCGCCGACGAGTCGGGCACGCCGCTCGACGAGGTGCTGCAGGGCTGGCCGGCCCGCATCGTGCAGCACGAGACCGACCACCTGGACGGCACGCTGTACCTCGACCGCGCGCACCTGCGCTCGCTGTCGGCGACCGACGAGATCGGGGCGCACTGGGCGACGGAGCCCCGCCCCGCCGAGGCCGCGCGGATGCTCGGCTTCCCGCTCGGCGACTGACGCAGCCGGCCGCCGCGCCGGCCACGGGACGGTCACCGGACGGCCACGCGATCGTCGCCGGACCGCCGCCCGACCGACCCCTGACCGCCCGGGAAACTCCGTGACCCGTGTCGGTGGTGCGTGGTGCACTGGGGTCACGGGTCGAGGCAGCGGCCCGCTCGCGGACCACGCTGCGAGGACCAGGGGTGTCCGTCGCAGGGGGGACCCGCGTGCGGCCGATGTCGACCCCGGGGGCGATGCCCGGCCGCGAGGGCGCCGGGCACGATGGGGGGAGGACCAGGGGGGACTCGGGGGTGTCCCCCATGTCGCGGCCCGCGGAGCCCACCTAGCGTGGACGGCGAGGCCTCCACCGCCGAGAGGCCACCACGACCCAGGAGCTGATGACCGTGCTGCAGGACTGGATCAGCGCCATCGAGGACTGGGTCCCGATGCTGGCCGAGTCGCTCTGGGTGTACCCGGCGCTCATGCTGTTCGCGACGATCGACGGCTTCTTCCCCCCGATCCCCAGCGAGTCCGTGGTCATCGGCCTCGCGTCGCTCTCGGTGTCCCACGGGGAGCCGAACCTCGGCCTCATCGCCCTCGCCGGCGCGATCGGGGCGTTCACGGGCGACCAGATCGCCTACATGATCGGCTCCCGCGTGGACGTGCACGCCCTGCGCCTGTTCCGCACCCCCCGGGGCCGCAGGGCGCTGGCGTGGGCGGAGCACGCGCTGGCGCACCGCGGGTCGTCGTTCATCCTCGCGGCGCGGTACATCCCGGTCGGGCGGGTCGCGGTCAACATGACGGCCGGCGCGCTCGGGTACCCGCGCAAGCGGTTCGTCGGGCTGACCGCGCTCGCGGCGGTGACGTGGGCGCTCTACGGCACGGTGGTCGGCGCCGGGGCGGGCCTGTGGCTCGAGAACCACCCCGTGATCGCCGTCGTCGCCGGGGTGGTCGTCGGCACCGCGGCCGGCATCGCCATCGACTGGGTGCTGCGCCGCTGGACGCGGTTCGGCCGCACCAGGGCGCCCGAGGCCGGCGCCGGCGAGCCCGGGCAGGCCGAGCGGTCCGAGCAGGTCGACGCCGACGAGGACGGGGCCGCGCGAGCGGGCACCCCGGCCGCCGCACCGGCCCGCGCGGAGGGGGCACCGGCACCCCGGGTCGGAGCGCCCGCGCGGGGCGGGCTGCCGGTCCCGGGCGGGCGCCCCGTGGCGGGAGGGCGCCCCGTCCCCCGGGGGGCGCGCCCGGGCCCGGCGGGGTGCGGGCCGGGGCGGTCCCCGGCGCGGGCAAGGCCGCCGCCTGACGTCGGGCGCGCCCGGCGTCACGCCCCGCGTCACGTCCCGGGTCACGGCCCGGCAACGATCCGCCGTCGCTCGCTAACGATCCGGTCTCTGCGGGGCCCCTCGTCCGGCGGCCCGCCTACGCTCGACCCGGGCCACGACGGAGTCGCCCCTGACGACGCCAGGTGCGGGCCACGCCCCGCCTGGCGTCCCGGGACGTGAGGGCGACGAGGGGCGGGCAGCAGCATGGCAGCACCGCACCGCCGCGCGCCCTCCCGGCCCCGCACCGCGGCCGCGCGGCTCGTCGGCGGGACCGCCGCCCTCCTCGTGGCGGGGGGCGCGCTCGCCGGCTGCTCCGTGGGCGCCGACCCGTCCGCCGCGGCCGACGCCGGCTCGCGTGCGGGCGCCCGGACCGCCCTCCCGACCGGCGCCGACTGCCTGGCGCCGCAGGTGCTGACCGCGCTGGGCTTCGACGGCGACGCGTACGCGGGCGCCACGGCGCACCCCGACGCCCCCGCGGCCGACGCCCTCCCGGTGGACTTCACCGCCGTGTCCGCGGTGCTGTGCAGCACCGGGGAGACGCTCACCGACGGCGCCGGCCGATGGGCCGCGGTGACCGCGCGCCGCCTGGAGGGGGACGTCGCTCCGCTGGTCGACGCGCTCTCCGCGGGCACGACCCCGGCGGCGTCGTCGTCCGCCCGGGCCTGCGCCGAGGGCGCGCCGCGGTCCGACCTGTGGCTCGTCGACGCGCTGGGCGCCGCGGTGCGGGTCGCGCTGCCGGCGGACGGGTGCGGGCCGCTGCCCGACGCCGTCGCGGACGGGCTCGCGGCGCTCGAGGCCGTGGACGTCGAGCACTACCCGGTGGAGCTGGTCGACGCCCGCGCGACGGCCTCGCCGACGGCCGGCTGAGCGGTCCCGCCCGCGCGCCCGCGGCTCAGAGCTTGCGCAGCCGCACCCGGCGCACCGAGTGGTCGGTCCCCTTGGTCAGCACCAGCGTGGCGCGGCTGCGCGTCGGCAGGATGTTCCGCACCAGGTTCGGGGCGTTGATCGCGTCCCAGATGCTCCCGGCGCGCGCCGTCGCCTCGTCGTCCGTGAGGGCGGCGTACCGGTGGAAGTAGGACTCCGGCTTCGCGAAGGCCGTGGACCGCAGCGACAGGAACCGGTCGACGTACCACTGCCGGACGTCCTGGGTGCGCGCGTCGACGTAGATCGAGAAGTCGAAGAAGTCGCTCACCGCGAGGTTCGACGTGCTGGAGGTCCCCGCCGCGGACGGCGCCGGCTGCAGCACGTTCAGGCCCTCGACGATGAGCACGTCGGGCTTGCGGACCACGACCTCCGCGCCCGGGACGATGTCGTAGGTGACGTGGTCGTAGACCGGCGCGCGGACCTCGGCGTGCCCGGCCTTCACGCGCGAGACGAACTGCAGCAGGGCCCGCCGGTCGTAGGACTCGGGGAAGCCCTTGCGGTCCATGAGCCCGCGGCGCTCGAGCTCGGCGTTCGGGTAGAGGAAGCCGTCGGTGGTCATGAGCGCGACGTTGGGGGTGGCGGGCCAGCGGGCCATCAGCTCGCGCAGCAGGCGCGCGGTCGTGGACTTGCCGACCGCGACCGACCCGGCGACGCCGATGACGAACGGGGTGCGGGGCGTGTCCTCCCGCAGGAACGTCGACGCCGCCGCGTGCAGCCGGCGGGTCGCCGTCACGTGCAGGTCGAGCAGGCGCGACAGCGGCCGGTAGATCGCGTCGACCTCCGCGAGGTCGATCGGGTCGCCGAGACCGCGGAGCCGGGTGACGTCCTCGTCGGTCAGCGGGAGCGGCGTCGACTCCGAGAGCCGGACCCAGGCCTCCCGGTCGAGCTCCACGTACGGCGAGGGCTGGACGGGGACCTCGGTGGCGCGCACCCGACGATTCTGCCCGATCAGCGCGGCCGCGCCCGTCCGACGTGCGCCGCGTCACGGCGCGGCCGCCCGGCCGGTCCCCGCGGCTAGACTCGCGCCCATGTGTGGAATCGTCGGGTATGTCGGTGACCATCAGCCGGACGGGCAGCCGCTCGGGGTCGTGATGGAGGGCCTGCGCCGCCTGGAGTACCGCGGGTACGACTCGGCCGGCGTCGCCCTGGTGACCGGTGCGGGCGGCCTGGCGACCGCGAAGAAGGCCGGCAAGCTCGCGAACCTGACCGCGCTGCTCGACGCCGAGCCGCTGCCCGGGGCGACCGCGGGCATCGGGCACACCCGCTGGGCCACGCACGGCGGCCCGACCGACGTGAACGCGCACCCGCACGTCGCCGACGGCGTGGCGCTGATCCACAACGGGATCGTCGAGAACTTCGCCGTCCTGAAGGAGGAGCTCGTCGCCGACGGCGCCGTGCTGCTCTCGGAGACCGACACGGAGGTCGTCGCGCACCTGGTCGCCCGCGCCTACGCCGAGGTCAAGGACCTGGGCGAGGCGATGCGGCAGGTCGTGCGCCGCCTGCACGGGACGTTCACCCTGCTGGCCGTGCACGAGGACCACCCGGACACCGTGGTCGGCGCGCGGCACGACTCGCCGCTGGTCGTCGGGCTGGGCGACGGCGCGAACTACCTCGGGTCGGACGTCGCGGCGTTCATCGCGGAGACCCGCCGGGCCCTGGAGCTCGCGCAGGACCAGGTCGTGGTCATCACGCCCCGCTCGGTGACCGTCACGGACTTCGACGGCAACCCCGCCGAGGGCCGCGAGTACACGATCGACTGGGACGCCGCGGCCGCCGAGAAGGGCGGGTTCCGCTCCTTCATGGAGAAGGAGATCGCGGACCAGCCGCAGGCCGTGCAGGACACCCTGCTGGGCCGCACCGACACCCACGGGCGGCTCGTGCTGGACGACATGAAGATCGACGAGTCCGTGCTGCGCGCGGCCGACAAGATCATCGTCATCGCCTGCGGCACGGCCGCCTACTCGGGCCACGTCGCCAAGTACGCGATCGAGCACTGGTGCCGCATCCCGGTCGAGGTCGAGCTCGCGCACGAGTTCCGGTACCGCGACCCGATCCTCACCGAGCGGACCCTGGTCGTCGCGATCTCGCAGTCCGGCGAGACGATGGACACGCTCATGGCGGTGCGGCACGCCCGCGAGCAGGGCGCCAAGGTCCTGGCGATCTGCAACACCCACGGGTCGACCATCCCGCGCGAGTCCGACGCCGTGCTCTACACGCACGCCGGGCCGGAGGTCGCGGTCGCCTCGACCAAGGCGTTCCTCGCCCAGATCACCGCGGCGTACCTGCTGGGCCTGTACCTGGCGCAGCTGCGGGGCAACAAGTTCGCCGACGAGATCGCCGAGATCCTCGAGGACCTGCGGGCGATGCCCGGCAAGATCCAGGAGGTCCTGGACCGGGCCGGCCGCGTGCGCGAGATCGCCCGGTGGATGGCCGACACCTCCTCGGTGCTGTTCCTGGGCCGGCACGTCGGGTTCCCCGTGGCACTGGAGGGCGCCCTCAAGCTCAAGGAGATCGCGTACATCCACGCCGAGGGCTTCGCGGCCGGCGAGCTCAAGCACGGGCCCATCGCGCTGATCGAGCCCGGGCAGCCGGTGTTCGTCGTCGTGCCGAGCCCGCGCGGCCGGGACTCGCTGCACTCCAAGGTCGTCTCCAACATCCAGGAGATCCGGGCCCGCGGCGCCCGCACCCTGGTGATCGCGGAGGACGGCGACGAGGCGGTGCGCGCGTACGCGGACGAGGTGTTCTACGTGCCGCAGAGCCCGACGCTGCTCGCGCCGCTGCTGTCCGTCGTGCCGCTGCAGATCTTCGCGTGCGAGCTCGCGACGGCCCGCGGCCTCGACGTGGACCAGCCGCGGAACCTCGCGAAGTCCGTCACCGTCGAGTGACCGCCCGGTGATCGTCGGCGTCGGGATCGACGTGGTCGACGTGGCGCGGTTCATGGCGACGGTCGAGCGGGTGCCCGCCCTGCGCGAGCGCCTGTTCACGCCGGACGAGCGCGACCTGCCCCCGTCGTCGCTGGCCGCGCGGTTCGCCGCGAAGGAGGCGATCGCCAAGGCGCTGGGCGCGCCCGCGGGCATGTCCTGGCAGGACGCCACGGTGCGCCGCGTGCGCGGGGAGCAGCCGGTGGTCGAGGTGATCGGGACCGTCGCCGCCCGCGCCGCCGAGCTCGGCGTGACGCGCTTCCACCTGTCGCTGTCGCACGACGCGGGCATCGCGTCGGCGATGGTCGTCGCCGAGGCGGGCTGACGGCTCGAGCGCCCGCCCCGGCGACGACGCGCGTCAGCGCAGCGCGGGGACGACCTCGCGCTCGAACAGCTCGATGCCGGAGCGGTCGTACGCGGCCTCCGCGAAGTACGTGATCGCGTAGGTCATGCCCAGTCCCTGGAGGTGCGTGAGCTTCTCCACGAGCTGCTCCGGGGTGCCGACCAGCGTGCCGTGGCGGAACTCCTCGGCGACCTCGGGCGCCTTCTCCGGGACCGTGCGGGCGTAGTGCTCCTCGACCCAGGCGATGCGGTCGTCGACCTCCGCCTCGGTCTCGCCGATCACGACGTTGTAGTTGGCGGAGCGCGTGATCTCGCCGAAGTCCCGGCCGATGTCGGCGCAGTGGCCGCGCAGCACCTCGGACTTGTGGGCGAAGCCCTCGGGCGTGCCGTCGAAGTTCGTGTACTGCGCGTGCTCCGCGGCGATCCGCAGCGTCTTGCGCTCGCCGCCGCCGGCGATCCACAGCGGCGGGCCGTCGACCTGCAGCGGGAGCGGCGCGAGCTGGGCGCCGTCGACCTGGTAGTGCTGCCCGTCCAGCGTCGCGACGCCGTTGGTCCACAGCTGCTTCATGATCTGCACGCCCTCGTCGAGCATGGCGATCCGCTCGCCGGCCCGGGGGAAGCCGTAGCCGTAGGCGCGCCACTCGTGCTCGTACCACCCGGCGCCGATGCCCATCTGCACGCGCCCGCCGGAGATGACGTCCGCGGTGGTGGCGACCTTCGCCAGGTACGCGGGGTTCCGGTAGGCCATGCAGGTGCACATCTGCCCGAGCTTCACGCGGCTCGTCGTGGCGGCGTAGGCGTTCATGAGGCTCCAGGCCTCGTGCGTCGCCTCGCCGTTCGGCTGCGGCACGGCGTGGAAGTGGTCGTACACCCAGATCGAGTCGTACGCGTCGCCGGCGTCGGCGTGCTGGGCCAGGGAGCTCATGACGGCCCAGTGCTCGGCCGGCTCGATGCCGGTGAGGTCCTGCCGCCAGCCCTGCGGGATGAAGAGTCCGAATCGCATGGGCAGAACGTAACCGCCGTCACGGCCGAGCGCCGCACGGCGCTCTCGGCCAGGATGGGCCCATGATCCTGGGGTACACGGCGGACGAGGTGCGGGCCGCCGAGCAGCCGCTGCTCGCGCGCGGGGTCCCGCTCATGCAGCAGGCGGCGCGGGGCCTGGCGACGCGGGTCGCGGCCGAGCTCGCCGAGCGGCGCGGACGAGTGCGGGGGGCGAGCGTCGTGGCGCTCGTCGGCGCGGGGAACAACGGGGGCGACGCGCTGCACGCGGGCGCCGTCCTCGCCCGGCGCGGCGTGCAGGTGCTCGCGGTGTGCACGACCGGCGCCCCGCACGCCGAGGGCCTGGCGGCGCTGCGCCGTGCGGGCGGCCGGGCCGTGCGGGCGGTGGACCCCGGCGAGTCCGGCCCGTCCGGGCTGCCGGAGGGCGACGACCCGGGACTGGCGCCGGTGTGGCTCGGCGACGCCGTCGCGGAGGCGTACGCGGCGGACGTGGTGCTCGACGGGCTGCTGGGGATCGGCGGCCGGGGGGTGCCGCGCGGGGTGGCCGGGCTGCTCGCCGGGCTGCTGACGGACCTGCTGGCCGGGGAGGAGGTCGCCGGCTCGGCGGCCGCGACGCCGGACCGGCCGCTCGTCGTGGCGGTGGACGTGCCGAGCGGCACCGGCGTCGACGACGGCGCCCTCCCCGAGGGGCCGGTGCTGCCGGCCGGGCTCACCGTGACGTTCGGCGGCGCGAAGCCCGGGCTGCTGCTGCCGCCGGCGTCCCGCCGCGCCGGGCGGGTCGAGGTGGTCGACCTCGGCCTGCCGCTGCCCCAACGCCCGGCCGTCGCGCGGCTCGAGGCGGCGGACGTGGCCGCGCTGTGGCCGGTGCCCGGCCCGGAGGACCACAAGTACAGCCGCGGGGTGCTCGGCGTCGTCGCCGGGACGCCGGCCTACCCGGGCGCCGCGGTGCTCACCGTGTCGGCCGCCGTGCTCGCGGGCGTCGGCATGGTGCGGTACGTCGGCCCGGCCGAGGTCGCCGGTCCCGTGCTCGCCGCCCGGCCGGAGGTCGTCGCGGGGAAGGGCCGCGTCCAGGCGTGGCTGCTCGGCCCCGGCGTCGACCCGGGCCACGCCAAGCAGGCCAAGCGGGTGCGGCGCGGGATCGACGAGGCGCTCGGCACCGGCCTGCCCGCGGTGCTCGACGCGGGGGCGCTCGCGGTCGCCCCGCGGGACCTCGCCCCCTGGTGCGTGCTGACACCCCACGCCGGGGAGCTCGCGACCCTGCTCGGCCGCCTCGGGGAGCCGGTCGAGCGGGCCGGCGTCGAGGCCGAGCCGCTGCGCTGGGCACGCCGCGCCCACGAGCTCACCGGGGCCACCGTGCTGCTCAAGGGCAGCACCACCGTCGTCGTGGGCGCCGGCGGCGCCGTCTACGCCCAGGCCGACGCGCCCGGGTGGCTCGCGACGGCCGGCTCCGGGGACGTGCTGGCCGGCGTGCTCGGGGCCCTGCCCTTCCCGGCGCCCGGGCCGCCGAGGTGGTGGAGAACCCGCCGCTCGCCGCCGCGCTCGCGGCCGCCGCGGCGCTCGTGCGCGGGCGCGCCGCGGGGGTCGCGGTGCCCGGGGGGCCCGTGTCGGCGCTCGCGCTGGCGCACGCGCTGCCGGCGACCGTCGCGGACCTCCTGCGCGGCTGAGGCGCCCGGGCGCACCGGCCGGGTGGAACGTCACGACCGACGCGCCGGCGGCGTGTCCGTCCGAACCTTCCACTCTGGGCGGTGGCCGGGGTGGCCGGGGTGGCCGGGGTGCCGGTGCGCGGTGCACCCGGGCGGCGGTGGGAGACTGGGGGAGTGAGCGAGTTTCCCGCGCGGGCGGTCGTGGACCTCGGCGCCGTGCGTGCGAACGCGCGGGCGCTGGGCGACCTCGCACCCTCGTCGCAGGTGATGGCCGTCGTGAAGGCCGACGCGTACGGGCACGGGCTGCTCCCGGTGGCCCGGGCGGCCGTCGAGGGCGGGGCGACCTGGCTCGGCGTCGCGCAGGTGTCCGAGGCGCTGCGCCTGCGGGCCGGCGGGGTCACGGCCCGCGTGCTGACGTGGCTGTACGCGCCGGGCGCGCCGCTGGCGCAGGCCGTGGCCGCCGACGTCGACCTGTCGGTGGCGGCGCCGTGGGCCCTGCAGGAGGTGGCCGCGGCCGCCCGGGCGACGGGCCGGACCGCGCGGATCCACGTCAAGGTCGACACCGGCCTGGGCCGCAACGGGATGACGCCCGCCGAGCTGCCCGCGGTGCTGGACGAGGCGCTGCGGCTGGAGGCGGAGGGCGCCGTCCGGCTGGTGGGCATCTGGTCGCACCTGGCGTTCGCCGACGAGCCGGGCCACCCGTCGCTGCACCGCCAGGGCGACGTCCTGCGCCGCGCGGCCGCCGACGCGGAGACCCGGGGTGCCCGGTTCGAGGTCCGGCACATCGCGGCCTCGGCCTCCACGCTCACCGACCCGGAGCTCCACCTCGACCTGGTGCGCCCCGGCATCGCGCTGTACGGGCTCACGCCGGTGCCGCAGCTCGGGGGCCCGGAGCGGTTCGGGCTGGTGCCGGCCATGACGGTCGAGGCGGAGCTCGCCACGGTGAAGGAGCTGCCCGCCGGCCACGGGATGTCGTACGGGCACCACTATGTGACGCCGCGGGACACGCGGGTCGGCGTCGTGCCGCTCGGCTACGCGGACGGGGTGCCGCGGCACGCCTCCGGGGTCGACGGCGCGCCGGGCGCGCCGCTCGGGGTCGCCGGCCGGCGGCTCGCGATCGCCGGGCGGGTGTGCATGGACCAGGTCATGGTGGACCTGGGTCCCGGGGCGGCCGAGGTCGCGGGCGACCGCGTGGTGCTGTTCGGGAACGGTCAGGACGGCGGGCCGACCGCGCAGGACTGGGCGGACGCCGCGGGGACGATCAGCTACGAGATCGTCACCCGGCTCGGGGCGCGGGTGCCCCGGGTGTACGTGGACGGTGGGCACGAGGTGCCCGTGGGCGACGCCGTGCGCGTCGCGGAGGAGGTGTCGTGAGCGGGCAGGTCGGGCAGCAGCAGGCCGGGGAGCAGCGGGCGGGCGAGCAGGGGTCCGGGGTGGTCGCCGAGGTGACCGTCGAGCTCGCCGACGCGGACGCGACGCGGGCGTTCGGCACGGCGCTCGCGGGCCTGCTGCGCGCCGGCGACCTCGTGGTGCTCACGGGCGACCTCGGGGCGGGCAAGACGACCCTCACCCAGGGCATCGGCGCCGGCCTGCACGTGCGGGGCGCGGTGGCGTCCCCGACGTTCGTCATCGCCCGGGTGCACCCGCCGCTGCCCCGGCCGGACGGCGCCACCGGACCGACGCTCGTGCACGTCGACGCGTACCGGCTGGGCTCCCTCGACGAGGTCGACGCCCTGGACCTCGACGCCTCCCTGGACGAGGCCGTCACCGTCGTCGAGTGGGGCGAGGGGCTCGTGGAGTCGCTCGCCGACGACCGCCTGGAGGTCGCGCTGCGGCGCCCGCGCGGGGCCGGGGCGGACCTCGACGGCGACGCCGACGCCGCCGCCGGCGTGCGCACCGTGACCGTCCGGGCCCGCGGCGACCGCTGGCGCGGCGTCGCGC